>JAYWHS010000844.1:0-8860 GCA_043777635.1 Kofleriaceae bacterium
GTGGTTGGGTGAACGGTCGGCTCGCGGTGGCTTTAGAGCGAGCGAGGTGGAGCCTGCACGACTGCGGTGCGGCTGGCAGCGCGGCCGCGTGGAGCGGTGCTCGCGCGACGTTTGCTGCGCCGCCGTCGCGTCGCAGGTGGATCCATGGTGTGCGCGGACGATTGAGTTGGCTGGTGAATTGTTTCGGTGGTTGGATTGGTTTGGTGAGCTTGATTTGATTTGGCGATAGTTGTTTGTTGGTTATGAAATATCGTTGGGGTGGTGGGCTTTGAGTCACGAGGCGCAGAATTTGTGAGCGCACAGGTCTTGTCGGATACGCGAAAGTGTTTCATGCGAGGGCTGGTAACTTGATTTGGCGATAGTTTGATTTTGGACTGATTTTTTCGCTTCGTGATGACGATATTTATTGTATTCGTGGTCGATAATTGATGTTCGCTTGTATCGAATTGGTGGGGTGGCGGAGATGCGAAAGAGGCAGGTTCAGTTAGGGTTGGCACTGCCGGCTCCAGTGGTAGTTGTGCAACATGGTTGGAGTGGTACGCGTAAAGGTGTGGGGCGTAAAAAGGTGTCAGAACACCAGTCGCATGGGAGGCGTGAAGTTTTTTCGAAGCGCATGCCGGTGCATGTAACGATGAAGGTGGCGAAGGATATGTGCGGGGGTTGCGGGGTCGGCGGATGTTCAAAGCGGTGGAAGCAGCGTTGTGGGCGGCGGCACGCAATGAAGATGGTTTGTTGTGTGATTTTTCGGTGCAGAATGATCATCTGCATTTGGTGATCGACGCAGCGAATAGTAGGGCGATGCGGAGTGCGGTGCGTGGTCTGGCGATTAGGGTGGCCAAGGCAATTAATTCGTTGTGTGGGCGCAAGGGTCGGGTTTTCGACGACAGATATCATGCGCGGGTGTTGCGCACACCAACGGAAGTGCGGCGGGTGCGGCACTATGTTCGGGATAATTTTCGTAAGCATCTGCGGGAACGGTTGCAGACGGAGCGCACACAAGACCTGGCGGCGTGGTTAGCGTTGGGGTCGATAATCGCGAGGTGTTGCGCGCGATTTTGCAAAGTAGTGCGTGGATCGATCCGTGTTCGTCGCAGGCCGTGCGCGCCGACGGTGGGGCCTGGCCGGCAGGGCGCTGTTGGTTGCTGTCAAAGGGTGCATAGGGGCTAGCGGTGCAGCGCGTAATCCGGCGATAGCCACCTCAATTCGCGCGCCGTCATCAAAGCGACCAACCGCTGGGCACGCGCTTCATGGGCCCACACGTCGGTTCGGAGACAGGTTGGCGGCGCTTGCCGTTTGTAGCCTGGCCCGTTACTGTAAGCTGTGGCAGCGCCTCTACTTGAAATCAGCGATTTGGTGACGGAGTTTCGTACCGATCGCGGCGTGGTTCGAGCCGTGGATGGGGTCTCGTTGGCGATCAAGCAAGGCCAAACTCTCGGTGTGGTCGGTGAATCTGGTTGCGGTAAATCGGTGACGGCGTTGTCGGTGTTGCGGTTGATCGCTCATCCGGCCGGCCGCATCGCTGCTGGCGAAATACGCTACAAAGAGCGCAATCTGCTCACGCTGAGCGCCGAAGAAATGCGCGCCATTCGAGGCAATCGCATCGCGATGATTTTTCAAGAGCCGATGACCTCGCTTAATCCGGTGTTCACGATCGGTGATCAAATTGGTGAAGCGATTCGGCTACATCAAAAAAAATCAAAAGTTGAAGCTCGGGCCGCCACCATCGCGGCGCTCCAGCAAGTTGGTATTCCGGCCGCCGAGCAACGCGTCGACGATTATCCCCACCAACTTTCCGGTGGTATGCGGCAGCGGGTCATGATCGCCATGGCGTTGTGCTGCAAGCCTGATGTGTTGATTGCCGACGAGCCGACCACCGCGCTTGATGTCACCATCCAAGCCCAGATTTTGGATTTGCTGCGCAAACTGCAACAAGACACCCAGATGAGTATGATGCTCATTACCCATGATCTTGGTGTTGTCGCGCAGACCTGCGACGACGTTGCCGTCATGTATGCGGGGCGTGTCGTCGAGCTCTCGCCGGCCAGCGAGTTGTTCGCCAAGCCGCATCATCCCTACACCGTCGGTTTGTTGCGCTCAATGCCTGAAGCTGCACCGCATCCGGTCGGTAACGAGGTGAGCGCCAACGGTCGGCTCCGACGGCCAAGGTTGCAAGAGATCGCTGGGATGGTGCCAAGTCTGTTCGATTTGCCGGCGGGCTGCGCATTTGCCGAACGCTGCGAACGTGTGCAAGCGCGATGTCGTACCGAGTTGCCGACGCTAACCGAGTTAACCCAACTGGGCTCGCCCGGGCGTAGCGTGCGTTGTCACTTTCCGCTCAATGTTTTGGCCGACAATCCACCTACCACGTCAACGAGCGTCGGAGCCCCAGCATGAGCGCGCCTGATTCGCCCTTACTCGAAGCTCGTGGGTTGTCGAAACATTTCAGCGCCACGGTGCCATGGCCGCGCGAAACTCCAGGTGTTGGTGCGGCGTTGCGTCGGGCCTTCACGCGGCAAAAAGCCTCGGTGCAGGCGGTTTCTGAAGTTGATTTGACCATTGCCCGCGGCGAAACCTTGGGGCTGGTAGGCGAGTCGGGTTGCGGCAAGTCGACCTTGGGCCGTACGTTATTGCGGCTGCTGGAGCCCAGCGCAGGGCAGGTATTATTTGAAGGCCGCGACATTACGCAAGTCGATGCCTCGACGCTGCGTGGCCTGCGTCGGCAAATTCAAATCATCTTCCAAGATCCGTTTGCATCACTTAATCCGCGCATGACGGTGGGCGCGACCATCGGTGAGCCTTTGGCTATTCATAACTTGCTGCCACCTGCTGATCGTTTGGCACGGGTGCAAGAGTTGCTAAAAAAAGTTGGGCTACGACCCGACGCTGCCGATCGTTATCCTCATGAGTTTTCTGGTGGTCAGCGGCAACGCATCGGGATTGCCCGCGCCTTGGCGGTGCAGCCAAAATTCATTGTGTGCGATGAGCCGATCAGCGCGCTCGATGTTTCGATTCAAGCACAAATTATCAATCTGCTCGTCGAGTTACAGGAATCCGAAGATCTAACCTATTTGTTTATTTCCCATGATTTGCGCGTGGTGCAACATGTCAGCGATCGGGTCGCCGTGATGTATCTCGGCCGTATTGTTGAGCTGGCTAGCGCTGTGGAACTATATAAACAACCGCGCCATCCATACTCCCAAGCGCTGTTGTCGGCAGTACCTCGGGTGTCACGCCCCGGCGAATCAGCGCAGCAGCGGATCGTGTTGGCCGGCGATGTACCTAGCCCGTTAGCGCCACCGTCGGGCTGCGCATTTCACCCGCGCTGCCAAGTGCAGGATAAGCCAGCCGAATGCATGACCACGCGGCCCAAGCTCAGGATCCTGAATAACGGCTGTTCGGTGGCCTGTCACCTGGCCGGCGAGTAAGTTGTCGTAGGATTGGCTACCGCACGCGCAGTGCGAGTAAGATTTTCGCGAAAAAACCTGAACAACCGCGCGCGCCGTTACACAACGCGCTACCATTTTTTTGGTGTCGGCTAGTGCAAATTCAGGTGAACTAGCGTTGCGGGCGTTACCGGCGGTATTGCTCGATTTTAACGAAACGTTTGCCAATGGTAGGCTGTCGATTCGGCGCGGCAAAGTGCTCAAGCATTTCGACCTGGTCAACGGCAATCCGATGAGTGCCGCATCGACCCCAAGGGATGAAACCCTCGGCCATTTTTTGGTGGCCAACGGGGTAATTACCGACGACGTTCATCAACAAGCTGTCACCAAGGCGTTGGTCAGTGGAGATCGCTTAGGCGAAACCTTGGTCGCCATGCGCGCGATGTCGCTGGAAACGCTGTTCGAGCAATTGCGGCGGCAAGCCAGGTTCAAGCTCATTGCTTCGCTGCGTTGGCCGCAAGGTACGTGGCGCTTCGATCCATCGGTAATCTCGACCGGTGGCATGGCGCTGCGCATGACCGATGTGGTGCTGCTTGGACTGAAAGAAACCTCGGCCGAAGACGGCGTGCGGTTGTCGCGCTTCGACAACATGACGTTTCAGCTCAACGCGCGTGGCGTACGCTTGCGCAGCGATCTCCGACGAGCATTTGGCGATGAGATCGTTGAGAGTTTGGATGACTGGACGCGGCTTGCAGCCATTGAGACATCGGTCGGCGACTCGGTGCGTGCGCGCTCCGCGCTTGATGCCATGATGCTTTGCGACGCACTCGACAGCAAAGCCGCTGCGATCGTGCAACCGCGACCGGTCACGAATCAGGGCACGATTGCACTGGTCGATGAAGATGAAGACTTTGCGATGCCGACGATGCCGCGCGGACCTCGTAGCGATGCCGTCGTCGATTCACAGCCGCTGGCCAAAATCCCATCGGTGAGCGCGGTAAAATCTGGCGCGCCAGGGACCGGGGTGGGGACTGCGGGGGCAATGGCCCGAGCGTTGACTGCCATCCCTGCGATGCCAGCGATACCGTCAATCCGCGCGAAGACCGTCGATGCGCCGGTTGCGTCAGTCGCAGTACCGGTGCCGGTTAAGCCAGCGAGCCGAGCGGCAACAGTGATTCCAGCCATCGTTAGTGTGAAGCCAACCGGCAATGTGCCGCCAGCTCCAGTCACGCCAGTGCCGCGAACACCGCCCGTGGTGCCAACGCCTCTAACGCCGCCGGTGCCGCCAACTGTCGCAGCGTCGGTCATGCCCGTAACCACGGCAACAACGGAGCCGTCGCAAGAAGATCGGATTGCATCGGAAACTTTAGTTGATGAGCTGTTCGATGGCATGGCGCAGCTTACCAGCGAGGGTTCGATTCCCATCGCCGTGACCGATGCCGATGAATCTGGCGTCGTGGCAATGGACGTCGTTAGTACCGCGCAGGTCCAAAGTGCGGAGGCCAGCAATATTCGACGCAAAGTAGCGGCTGAACATGTGCGCATTCGCGGCTTGGATTTCTACGGCGTACTAATGATTGCGCGCAATGCCACGTCGGCCGAGGTGTCAGTGGCTGTCGCCGACCGTCGCAGCGAGTTTTCACGAGATTTTTTGTCGCGCTATGGCCTCGGACTCGACCAGCACAAGTTGGACGAATTACACGATGCCTATCAACTCGCGTACGACACGCTGCTCGACGATGCGGCGCGCCGTGCGTACGATCAGGAGCTAGCGGGAGGCGAGCTGCCGGTTGCGGCTGCATCATTCGCAGCCGACCTTAAATTTCGAATTGCCGAACAGTTGATGCGTGAACAACGCTGGGACGAAGCAGTGACTGCGCTGACGCAAGTTGCTGCAACCGCCGGTGATGAAGCTGACTACCTAGCTGCGCTGGGATGGGCGCTGTGGCACCAGCAAGGCAAAGTTGGGGCAGCGATTGACGCGGCCCGATCAACCCTCAATGCGGCGCTCGCCGCCAATCCTGATCATGCTGGCGCACATCAGTATCGTGGCATTCTTGAAGCGGGGGTGGGCGAAGACCTCGAAGGGGCCCTGTTTCATTTGGAACGTGCGGTGGAAATTGATGCATCCCGCGTGTTGGCACTTGATTATCTGGAACGAATCTTGATTGGTCGCGGCGAATTGCGGCGGATCGAACGTATTTGTAAGCGTACGGTATTTCGTGTTGCGGGTACCGGTGCCGACGAAGTCGTCGGATGGCTGCGCCTGCTCCGCGTATTCCAAGCGTTGGATGAGCCGGCATCGGCACGTTCGGCGTTGCGATCAGCTGAGGCAATTGCGCCCAACGCACCGGAGGTTGTTAAAGCGCGTAAGGCCTTGGATAACCGGGAAGGTAGTCAGCGCGACGCGGTAGATCCCTCAACAACCAGCGGCTGGGATCAAAACCCCGTGGTCGCATCGATTACTAAGAGTGGCGCGGTACGGCGAGCCAGCGCTGCTGCCGCCGTTGATGCGAACTTTGTGCAAGCAGCGTGTGAGGTTGCGCTGCTTGGTACGACCGGGGCGATCGATCCACAAATCGCGGCTCGATATGCGCGGCACCGTCGACTTGCGGTGCGCTTTCCGGCAACGCCACTCGAAGCGCATCATTGGGCGCGCTTGCGCCACCCGAGCGACACCGTCGAGCTCGGCGCGCTGGTCGAGTTATTAGCGCCAGTGATCGAACGGACCTCGCCCCTAACCTACGCTGACGTTGAACTTGACGTTGCGATGCGGCTTGATTCTCACGTTATCCCAGTGGTGTTTGCGCGGATTGTCCATGAATGCGCGCGGCTGCTTGATGTCGCTGTACCAGCGATTTTTTCGCGGCCTGAATTGGGCAATCAAATTCACGTAGTCGCCGTGTCGCCGCCGGTTTTGGTGGCGGGTGATGAGGCTCTCACGGCCCTTGAGCGCCCAGATTTGGTGTTTCAAGTGGTGCGTGCATTGTCGCTAACAACGCCTGGTCGCGCGGTTGGCGGTTCGCGGCCTGGTCGCGTGTTGCGGGCGGCTGCCATGGCAGCGTTTGGTGAGGCGACCGGCACGGCCGCACCTGTAGCGGACACGGCGGTGGTCGCGGCAAGCCAACAGATTCATGATTTGCCGTCGGGGCAACGCAATCAATTGCGTGCACTGGCACAGCGTTTTTTGGCGCGAGGGCAAGCGCTCGATCTTTCAGCGTGGTCGCGGTCGTTGGTGCGCACGGCGGATCGCGTCGGCTTGTTATTGTGCGGTGATGTCCCGGCCGCTTTTACGGCCGCACGGGAGTTAGGCGACCTGCATCAGGATTTGATCGATTTCGCGCGAAGCCCACGACACGCCGAGCTGCGTCAGGCGTTGAACCTCATGGTCGATTGATTGGGTTACGGCCCGAACTACGCTGCGAACGTTTGCGGGTTGGTCAAATAGGTGGCGCAGGTGTTGGCTCGGACGCCGCGAGCGTTGCGAGGTACGCGATTGCTGCATCAGCATCGTCAACTAAACAGGCATTCATTGGCTTGTTCCGAAAATTGCCAACGCGACCGATTTTGATTTTCGCGCGTTCCAATACGGGTATTGCTTTAGGATCACCGACGGCGCGGAGCTTGGCAACTACGTCGCGGCGTCGTTCACACGTAGTTTCCTGGTCAAGATCGAGCGCATACATGCTAACCAGGTCGAGTTTCGCGAGCAGGTTGGTACTGTCGGCAACTTGTCGTGCGGTTTGTCGACGGTCCAGTGAATCCGATCGCGCAAGTTCGACCAGTCGCTCAATTCGATCTTCAGTTTTGGTGCGCGTGATCAACAGCGTCAACGCGCGGCTGACGATCTCGTGATCTTTGTCGCCAAGCAACACAATGAGATTGGCGCGCAGGGTTGGGTCGGTTTCGCGGCCCGGCACCAAGTCAAGGGCTTGTTGATACGCGTCGAGCGCCTTGCTGCTGTCACGCTTGGTTGAGCGCGCATGACCGAGAATCATGAGTAGCGAGGCATCACGGTTGAAATTTTGGGTCTTCTCGATCAGTTCAATCGCCTGTGGCGCATCACCGTGCGCGAGCGCATTTTGCGCTTGTTCCTCAACGGAGTTTGCGGTTTTTTGAGTGCCTGGCTTGCTTGCACACCACGCTATCGTTACTGCTAACACCGTCGCTGCGAGTGCGCTTGCAGCCCACCGCACATAGGCGGGTATGGCGCGCAGCCGGTGCCACGCCGAGCTTCGATGAGCGGTTGGTTGGGGTAACGCGACCGCTGCATTGGCTACGTTGGCGTACGGTGCGGTGGCATGTGGCACAGCGGTTGGTACGCTTTGGGTGTTGGCATACGGCATTGAAATGGGCGCGCTGGTGGGTGCGCTGGTGTATGGCATTACGAACGGAGCGCTTAGCGCCCGGCCGTGGGTTGCTGCAATGGCTGCCGAATCAAGCGCAAGGTGTTGCTCGCGGCTAGCGACAAATTCCATTGGCGCCATCACTGCGCCATTTGCTGCTGCAGCGCTGGCTTGGACCGAGCGTTCGAAGTCATCGATGGCGGCCAGATATTCGGCGGCGCTGGAAAACCGATCATCAGGATGTTTTTGTAAACCACGCGCGATAATTTGCTCAAGCACGGCCGGCACCGAGCTGCCGCCTTCCATCATGCGCGTTTGCATCGCTGGCACCGGGTGCGAGGTATGCATCGTCAATATTTCAAATTTGTCATCGGAAAAAAATGGTGGGGTTCCGCATAACATCTCAAATGCCAGCACCGAAATTGCGTACAAGTCGGCGCGTGCATCAGCCGGGTTGCCATACGCTTGCTCGGGCGACATGTACATCGGCGTACCGAATGCGATACCAGCTTGGGTTAGCTGCACATCATTTTCAGTGGCGGCGCTACCCACCCATTTGGCAATGCCAAAATCTAGAATCTTGGCAAAGTCAGCGTCGTCGCCATTCTGGACCAAGACGATGTTGTCGGGCTTAATGTCGCGATGCACCAAGCCGGCCGCGTGTACGTGATCGAGGCCGTTGAGTAGATGTCGCAAAATATGTAATGCCCGTGGTACCGGCAGCTGTATTTCGCGTTCGAGCAGTGTGGTTAAGGTATTGCCATCGAGCAATTCCACAGCGAGATACAACGAGCCATCGGACAAGGTGCCAACGTCGAAAATACTGATGCAGTTAGGATGATCAATTTTGCCGATGGCCATCGCTTCGCGCTCAAAGCGGCCACGAATTTCGGCATCGGCGGCCAATTCGGTGTGCAACACTTTGACAGCGACTTGGCGGCGTAGGCCAACATGGTAGGCCTGATAGACAGCGCCCATGCCACCGCTGCCGATTAATGCGTCGAGGCGGTAGCGATTGTCGATCAGCTCGCCGAGGCGAGCATTGTCGAGGTCCATCGGCAACGCAGGAGGCGCGCTCAAGGAGCCCGACGAGGGCGGAGACGTTTGCATGCTTCACGAGTGTGCCACTAT
>JAYWHS010000845.1:0-2611 GCA_043777635.1 Kofleriaceae bacterium
CCCACGCGAGGTCGGCAAACCACGCGACATCCGTGGCCTTACCCTCGAAGCTCAATTTTAACAATGCATAGTCGAGCGGCAATTTCACTTCGAACGTCGACAGCTTTAGCGTGAGTTTCATGCCTTCAAACAACGTCACACCAGCTTCGACGGAGGCCAACGTCGCCTGAAGGCTGGCCCCCTTGTTGCTCATCACCGCTTTGAACTCGTCGACCTTGATCTTCGCGGCGAAGGTTGCCGGCCCCACGTCACCCGCCGCGCCCTTCGTAACCTGCGCCGTGATGCCATCCCGCTGCATAAATTCCGCGCGCAACTTCACGCTAAACGGGCCGACTGCACTTTCGTACGCGAGTTCATACGGCCCACTGGTGCGCGCCGCTTGGCCCGCCGGTGCCGCCGGCATTGCCGGTTGCGCCGACTGCGCCGACTGCGCAAGCTGCGAAACATCTTGGTGCGCCGTCGCCGGGATCCCCGCCGTTGCGCCGCTCGGCATCGGCGCCTGCAGCGTACTGTCACGATCCGCCTCATTCGCAGGCCCAAGCGCCAACGCGCTCGCCGGCGTGGGCTGCGCCAACGGCTCGACATGCCCGGCTGGACGTGGCGCAACATCCTTCCCCGGTGTTGTGGCCGGCCCCGTGCGCCTGCCGCCCATTTCGGCTTCTACCCGTGTCACTTTCCCGACGCTGGGCCCTGCAAACGTTGGCTGCGTGCGCTGCGCCGCCGTGGCCCCGCCTACCTTCATCGTGCGGTTGCCGTTGGCATCATCGTTGGGATCACTCATTCGGCATAGCCTCGCTGCATGGGGTGCCTATCGTTCGGTCGCGTTATAAGTTGCGTCCGAATTTCACCTCGCTGCATGCGGGACACACTCGCGATCAATGCACCAGCGTAGGCCGCTGTCAGCATTCCGATGGTGAGGCTGCGCGGCTGCGCTTGTTCGTGATGTTGAATTCGCATCGTCCACTCCAACCTAAGGCCAACAAACGGTGGCCGCGCTATCCAATGGTGTTTGTTGTACGGCCATGTATGGCGCCAACTTCCCGCCGCTTCGTCGACGCGTTGCCTATTTATATTCGTCCGCGCCGAAGTCACACAGCCCGACTTGCGGCCGCAGATCACCGTCGATATCAGGGCCGCTACATGCGGTAACACCAGCCACGTCGCGCACGGTGGCAGACGAGGCCGCCGTCACGTGTAGCTCAAACGGTGCTGCAACACGCACAAAACTTTACGTCATTCGAGCTGGCACTTGGTTCTGTAAACGAGCCCGCGAACGCGCACACGCCCGCCGTCTGCGCAGGGTGCACCGTGTCTTCATTGTTGCGCCCGATGACTCGCCACAGCGCCACGCCTTGACGTTTTGCATCCACCTTGTCTGTCATCCCCACTCTTTCCAACGGCGCACCACTTGTGGCTCGTTTGCTCGGGTAGACTATCACCGCCATCCTGTGAGGGGTCCCTACCATTCACGAAAATCGAATTGCGAATTCTTAGGATTCGCCCCGGTCAGCGCACCGTAACGGTCGCGACAGCAGCCAGCCGCAGCGTCTGGATAACGAACCGCCCACGGCGTGGCACCTAGTATTTCCGACTACAAGCCGAGGGTGCAGGTCGAGGCGACACCGGTGCCCGTCGCAGTTGGACAAACTGCCGGGCGTTTGGTGCGCAATGGGTTTACACGATGCTCGAGCACGGTGTCGGCGAGCGAGTAGATTGGCGCGGCGGCACGGCCCACCGATGGCACCGGATCAATGCTGGTCACCCGTTTCGGCGCGCAGTATGGATGGGTCTTTTGATACTGCGCAAAGGTCACGCCAAGATGCGGGCTCACGATGTGTGCACCCCACATCGCTGTGCGAAAATCGAGGGCGGCGTTGAGGAATGTTGCGCCGGCTTTGGTCCAGGTAGCTTCAAAGACAAAATCTTTGGAATCTGGAGTTTGGATTGCCAGCACGTCGGCGATGTCGATCAAGTTACCGTCGACGGTCCACGCTGTGCCGTCGCCGCAAAAATCAGCGCGCACCATGCGCACGCAGGCTTGATGCATGTCGTCCATCGCAGCGCTGATCCACGGCTTGTAACCAAAATCGACGCACTTAGCGATCGCACCAACTTTGCGACAGCCGATCGAAATTGCACCCGACTCAGCGTCGGCGATTTTGCCACCGGCACCTTGGGTGCCAGAGTTGCCATCCCAATCGCCACCTAAAAAAATGGCCTGGCGTGGTTTGCCGTGGTCGTCATTGCCGCAGATCGATTCACCGTAGGCAACGCGTAGCTGTGCTTGCTCGGGCTTCGAACGGCACAGTTTTTTTGCAGCGGCGACGCAGGTTTTCGTCCAAGCCTCTGTGCCACAAGCCGGCATAGCAGCCACAACTTTTTGCACACACATGTTCGGTGTGATCGCCGGCATGGCAACACCGACGACGTTGGCGGCATGCGGGATGCCCCAGTGCACGATGTTCCACCAGACATCGCGGTTTGATTTGTAGAACGAACCTTGGTACGCGATGCCTTTGTTGCTGCGCGACACGATCACCATCGGCAACGTAGTGCCGTCGGCCGATGTCGCGGCCAAGGTTGTGCCAGCTGCCGCGGGTGCGGTAGCGCT
>JAYWHS010000846.1:0-2608 GCA_043777635.1 Kofleriaceae bacterium
GGGCTACCGGCACCACGCCCACGACTCGCCGAAGTATCCTTGATCTTTCGATTTTTCGACATTGGCACCAGCTTGAAACACAAAGAGGTAGGTGAACGAACACGTTATCCTACATGCGATCCTGGCCCTGCCCAAGTTTCTGTCCTAAACCATTTGGTCCTTCACGGAGCTGTTTCTAACCCGTGCCGAGGCGACGGTTGCTCGGCGTTTCACGGCTGGCTTTTGACTTCAATCGTGACGTCAGTGAGGTCGTTGGGATTCACCGCCCAAACCGTCCAAACAGCTTCCGTTACACAGGTTTCAAACGTTTTGCCAAAAGGCGTACTGGTGTTGACCGCCACAATCTCAAGTCCGGTCATTTCGAGGGTTATCGTTGCCTGCCAGGTCGTGAGGTGCTGGGTCGCGGCGCAGGCAACTGCAACGTTTTGTAATTGGCCTTGCAGGGTTGGCTCAATGCCTTTAACGGTCGCAAAGCCCATCGTATGGCCGATGTCACCGCAGCAGGGATCAAAGGCGGATGACACCCCCGAGACACCGAACTCGTCACCGGCTGCGACGGCACCAGGGCCAAACCGGCGGTCGATCGCGAGCATAGAAGTAAATCGGGAAATCGCATGGCCAACAACAGCCACTTGTTCGGCTTGGACTGGCGACATTTGGCTGCCGAGTTCGGTGGTGTGTGCAATCGCTGCAAAATTCCGACTCGCAACGTCATCGTCAAGGCGGGTTTGGCTCCACGTCCGGCCCCAAATGGTGCCGCGCAAGGTTCGTAATCTTGGCCCAGGGCTCGCGTTGACAATGCGTAAGGCGCGACCTTCCCGTACATCATCCGCGATGGGTTCGTGGTCGAGGGTGAGGTTTTCAATCAGCATGGGACGCACCAGTTGTGCGCTTAGCGGCGGTTGCTTGCTGCGGTCGATATCATTGGAACTCCCGCTGCAGCGTGCGCCTTCTAACATCACGATCATGCCACGCCAGCGATGGCCGAACGCAGCCGCTAAGGGATCACAGTCTGCGCCAAAATCCCAGGCGCGACCGACCTCGTTGTCACTACCAAAGCTCGTGACCGACCGGTGCGGGAAGATGGCGCGTGGCACCGTTACCATGTGCAGTACCGTTGTCGACGGCAATCCGGTGAGTTGGCTAGGTAGATTTTTGGCCTGCAAGGATTTGCGCCATTGTGCGTCAGTAAACGCAATCAAATAGGTTGGCCCAGCCGCGTCGCGGAGCATGGTTGACGCCATTCGCAGTGCATCGTCGAAGTTCGAACCGTTGCGGAGTTCGGTGACCGTCTCGGGTAGGTTTTTAAGTTTGCCTGCCATGCGGGCCGGTTGCAGACGAGGCCATAATGGCGTGGGTTTGCGACGAGCAAAAATAATATTGAAAGCAGCATCCGGCACATGCTGCAGAAAGTCCGCTGCAATTTTCAGTTGGTCATCGAGACCACCGAAGTCGACGCTGCGCGATGCATCCATCACAAAAATAACGCTAGCGTGGCGTGGCGCGGCTTCGAGTTTTTGACCAAGCTCGACGATAAATTCACTGACTCCACCCGCAGGGGTATCCACCCGATGTAATTGGGTCAAAATGCCGTGGCTAACTTGATTGGGAAAAATCATGTAGCGCCATTGCTCGATCTGGTTTTCTTGGACCTCACAATCCCGTAGCCGCTCGGGCAAACGACTCGTTGTGCTTGCACCCTTCGGCAGTTGCAGCCTTGGTGGATCACGATCCTGGGCTGGCGCTGGATAGGCTGCGACGTAACTGCCGTCGGTGTAACAAAGCGCGGTGGTCACTCGATATTCCAGCAGCAGTGCGTGCCCCCGCGCAAGCGTTGGAGATTCCAGCGTGAGCGTTGGGCCGTCACTGGTTGCAAGCACCGGACCCCGCGGTTGCGGCTGCTCACCATCCAGATAGCGCTGGTAAATCTTGGCGGCTTCAGTGACCCGCAATAACTCGCCTTCAATCCACAGCGGATCGTCGTCGCGCCGCCAGCGCAGTTGGGTCACCGCGCCATGCTCAGGCAACGGCCATGTGACATTGACCACTTGTGCGGTTGCGGTGGGGTTGAAAATTTTCCGTTGCACCGAGAATTCGACGAACCGGCCAACTTGCCGAGCGGTGACGCGGTGCGCAGAGGTGCGCAGTAACGAGACTTCGGCCGGTTCGTCGTCGGTGTTGTCTGCATTGGCCGAAGCGTTGGCCTGCGTCGAAATGATGGCCAGCAGCGTCCACCCGAGCGCTGCTACGTTCCGGTTCATAGGCTAATGGACAGCCGCACCGCTGCTTGGTTCCCGATATGATCGGTGTGAATACAGGTTCGCGGTGTGCGGGCCTCATGCCAGGCCCGTTAAGTCAGCGCTTGCCACTCTTGCTGGCTAGCCGGGGCGGGCCGCGCCCTCCTACCCTGTGGCGCTATGCGCACGTCAATAACTTTTGGTTTTTCGCTGCTGCTGGTATCCAGTGTTGCCAATGGTGTCGTTCACGCGGCGCCACTCACGGTGGTTGGTCCGACTCAACCCTTTGGCCCGAATCATCCAGATTTCCGACCGATGGCTCCAACGCCGCCGGTGCGCGGGGGCCAATTGCCGGTTGGTGCACGGCCGGC
>JAYWHS010000847.1:0-2606 GCA_043777635.1 Kofleriaceae bacterium
GGCGCAGTTAATGCCGGTGTACAATGAACTAAAGGCGTTGCGCAAAGAGGCTGACGCTGCTGTGGCGCGTGCAGCCAAGGGTGGCCCGGCGGCTGCGCCACTGATGCTGGCAACAAGTGCTAGCGAGCTGGACTTCGGGATGGTCGCTATCGGCGAAGTGAGCCGACCAGTGACGGTAACGTTTGCCAACACGAGCGCACGCATGCTGTCCATCGACGCCGTCGACGTGTACGCAACAGGCGGGCCGGCTGACGCGGTACCGTTTGCAATCGGTGTTGCCAATATACACAAACTGCACTTGATGCCAGGCGAGGAAATGCCGCTGACGCTGTATTATCGACCGACGACAGTAGCCGTGCCGCACGCGTTGCTAAAGGTCGATGCCAGCGACGGCACACAACATGTGACGCAACGGGTGATGCTGCGTGGCTCGGCCACGCCACAGTTGCGCGTCGGAGCGGCGCACTCCGTGACGCAATTGGCGCCGAGTGGGTCGAGTGGGTCGAGTGGGTCGCCAATGGAAGCCGCAACTTCCGCACCAGCCGCCGCGGGGCAGCCTGTTTCGGCTGCAGCTGCTGCGGTTTCAGATCGTGCCAACTATGTGCAGCTGGCGATGACGGGCTTGCCAGCTTTGCAATTGGGCGAGTCAATTGCGCGGCTGAACGCTGCGATTGACGATCTGGCCGCTGCGGTGCACCAAAGCGATGGCCACCGGAACGAGGCCGAACGCGCAACGTTGCAAGTCGCGTGGGACGTCGCAATGCATACGGTGTCGCGATTGGAATCGGCGCATCGTCCTGCATTTGCTGCGTCAATTCGCCGACACATGGCGGCCGTCACAGGTGAATTACAACACCTCGCGGAGCAACCGAAGGTAACCGTGAATCCGGCAGCGCTTACACAAAAAGCGCAGGCGAGTTTGACGGCCTTGCAGGGCACGCTCGCGTTGGTTGTCCAACTGCAAGCGAGCTTCCCGCAACTTGTCGGAACCGGGCTTGCCACTGAGATTGCGAAAACCACGGGTTGGATTGCACAGCTACAAGAACCTGCGGCCCTGGCAAGCGCGGCGTCATTGGCGATGGCCATTGAAGAGCAATCAACCACGGTCACGGAAGCGGCCGTTGAAATGACGGCCGTCTTGGCGCGCCCCGTGTCAACGATGACGCCGGCTGTCCTTGCGGCCTATGTAAACGTGTTGGCCCATGCAAGCGAACGGCGTGCGCGGGTTGCGCCGCTGTTGGTACGTGCACGCGTTGCTGCCAAGCGGCAGTTGGTGGATCGATCACGCGAAGCGTTGGATCAGGCGGAAGATGCAACCAATGAGCTGGGTGCCATGGACGCGGCGAGCGCAACGGCACACACCAAAACGCAGGGCCGGTTGACACAACGGCGCATCGCCATTGAGCAACGTATCAAGGATGGTGGGCAGGTCCGTAAAGGTGAAATTGACACGCTTGAGAACGAGACCCGCGAAGAGTCGCTGATGACCCGCACGCAGGCGATCGCGCAGCGCGGCGCAGCGCTGGCAGCCGCGCTCGAAAGTTTATCAGGCGGCGTCGTCGGCAAGCTCGCGAATCAAGGGCGAGCTTATCTGCCGATGCTCATTAGCAACCTGCATGGCATCGGCAAGGTCATGGCGGCGATGCGTCAGCACTACGCCGCGATGCGCGACGGCAACCTCCAGGGCGATCACCGCATTCATCGACGCGCCGCCATCGTAGATTTTGAACAGCGGCTAACTACATATTTCTACGGTTACAACGACAAGACAGGCCCGTTGTACGGATTGTTGACGCAAGCCAACCAGGAGATCGACGACGCCAAGGTGCGTGCGCTGCTCATCAATTTCGCGCTCATGATTGGGATCACGCTGGCAACGGCGGGCACGGTCGGCCTAGCGGTGCGTGGCACGGGCGTCTTGGTCGCAGGTTCGATCGAAAGCGGAGCGCTTACTGCAGCGCAGGCGGCTTGGTTGGTGAACGCGGTTGGCCTTTCGACCTCCGTGCTGGTTGGCACCGCGGGGCAAAAAGTGATGGGTGACGAAGGCTCGGTGGCATCGATTGTGATTGTGAACGCGCTCACGCCATGGGCCATGGGAAAATTTGCGGCGCTGCTCCCTGAAATGGCAGCGGCAGCGAAGGTGTCGAGCGACTTGAGCAATCGCTGGATTAAAGTTGAGCGCTTGGCCGCATCGGCGCTCAAGCTTGGCGGCGAACTCACGGGTGCAACAGGCAGCATGCTCGTTGGCGCTGGCGTCAACTACGTTGTGCGGCGCGGCATGGGCGAGAAAGTTGGCGACCCAAGCCAGGTTACCGCCGAAGAATGGCTGATGCAGGGCGCGGCCCTGGCACTTGGGCATGTATTGATGACGCGCGTCGGCGCAATGCGCAATGCGATCGCCGCACTTGAAGGCGACCGCGTTCAAGCGATTCGAAATCATGCCGCAGCGGCCGAGCTACGCGCACAAACGGAAGCACTACAGCACGCGGCTGAGCTGCTGAGCAGCGGCGATGCCTCGCCTGCGAAAATCCAAACAGCCGTCAAAGCCTATCGACACCTGCAGGCAGCGGAGGCGAAATTCCTTGATGCGCTCGCGGCGAATAAAG
>JAYWHS010000848.1:0-2602 GCA_043777635.1 Kofleriaceae bacterium
ACCGTCGGCAACACTAGTTGTGCAAGTGCGATCTGCAACCGTGCGAACGGCGCGCCCGGCGTATGCAGCGCTGCCGATGTTTGTGGCAACGGCGTGCGCGAAGTCGGCGAAGGTTGCGATGACGGTAATACGGTTGCCGCCGATGGCTGCACAACCACCTGCAAAATCGAAGACAACAATGCCTGCAATCAAACCGCACCAGGGGCAGCCGACAATAGCAGTTGCGCCAGTGGCGTCTGCAACACGGCGCAAGGCCAACCGGGCGTGTGTTTACCTGTCGGTGCATGCGGCAACAACGTACGTGAAGGCGCGGAAGGTTGTGATGACGGTAATCGGGTCCGTGGCGACGGCTGCAATGAGATTTGCAAACTTGAAAACGGCGAGTTTTGCACCACCGACGAAGTGTGCGCAAGCGGCGTGTGCGACCCGGCATCTCAAGTATGCGAGCCTGCAAACCAATGCGGCAACGGCGCACTCGAAGCTAACGAGGGTTGTGACGATGGCAATACCGTTGCGGGCGATGGCTGCACGATGTTGTGCCGCGTCGAAACTGGCCAACCTTGTGGACCAGGTGGCGGTACCAGTTGCGAGTCCGGTGTGTGCGATACCATGGGCCATGCCGCACCGGGTGTGTGCGAACCAGCAGCGACCTGCGGCAATGGCCGCATCGAAACTGACGAAACGTGCGACGACGGCAACACCGTCGACGGCGATGCATGCAACAGCCGTTGTGGTGGCAGCGTGTGCACCGAGCAAACCCAATGCGGCACCGGCACCTACTGCAAGCTGGAACAAACACCAGGCAGCTGCGTCGCGACCGAGCCGCCTGGCTCGTCATGCAGCACGGATTTCGAATGCCAAAGCGCGAACTGCGTCGAGGCCCAATGCTCGGCCGATCTCAAATACGGCATCTCTGGCGGCGGCTGCAACACCAACCATCGTAGTGGCGGCGCACCCTGGGCAATCGCGCTGATGCTACTCGCGTTCATCGCGCAACGGCGCAGTTACGCCTCACGTCGATAATTCCCCATGAAAAAACCTATGAAAAATTTTCAACTTGTATTTGCAGCTGCGCTGTTGGCGCCGTTGTTACATCCATCGCTTGCACGCGCTGAAGACACCAGCTTTTCAGTCGAACGTTTTCGCTGGAGCCTCAATAGCGACGGCGTGTTGAGTGTCGAATCAGCAAAAACTGGTCAGCACAAAGAGTTCACGCTGGGCGCGTGGGTCGGTTACGCCAACGATCCTTTGGTTGCCTATACCGAAGCCAGCGACGAGCGCACCCGCATCGGGGCACTGGTGCATCACCGCGTCGGCGGCTCGCTTGTCGCGTCGCTCGCATTGTGGCATCGACTTGAGCTAGGCGCCGAAGTGCCGTTGGTGCTCTACCAATTTCGCAGCGGCAACTTTGGCGGCTCGCTGCAACCGATTGCTGGCATCGACAAAATCGGCTTGGGCGACTTGCGCATCATCCCAAAGTTTTCACTGTTGCGGCAGCCCAAACATGGGGTCGACCTGGCGTTGATCCCCAGCTTTACCTTGCCCACCGGCGGTGGCAGCAACTACTTTGGCGACGATGGCGCAACATTTTTGCCTGAACTCGCAGTGTCGCGACACTGGGGCGCAGCAGGCAAATTGCGCACACTCCTCAACGTAAATTATCGCGCTCGCAAAAACACCACCACCGCAAATCTGCGCGTTGGCGACGAACTCGGCGCGCGTGTGGGCATTGGGTATCCACTTACCCGGCTTGCTTCAGGTCGCGCAATTGATCTCGGTGTCACGTTGGCAGCGAGCGCAAATGCCTACCGCGCAACCGATTCACAATTCAATCAAGTGCCCTTGGAAGTTAACGCTGGCGTGACGGTGCCAGTTTCTTACATCGACGTTTTGCTCGCCACCGGCGCTGGGCTACACGCCGGTTTCGGAACGCCTGATTGGCGTGCGCTCGTAGGGCTTCGCTTTCATAACGCTGGCCATGCCACCTCGCACCGGGCCCAACCTACCCCGATTTTGCTCGACACCGATCACGACGAGATTGTCGACAGCGTCGATTCCTGCCCTACCGAAACCGAAGATCGCGACGGCTTTGAAGATACCGACGGTTGCCCTGATTTGGACAACGACAAGGATGGCATCACCGACTTGCAGGACAAATGCCCGCGGGAACCCGAGACCGCCAACGGGTATCGCGACGATGACGGCTGCCCGGATGTTGGCGACCGCGACATTGATGGCATTGCCGATGACCAAGACCGGTGTCCGGACGTTGCTGAAGACGTCGACGGATTTCAAGATGCCGACGGCTGCGTCGATGCAGACAACGATGGTGATGGCGTGCTCGACACTGCTGACCGGTGCCCACAACAAGCCGGCAGTAAGGACAACGCTGGTTGCCCAGATGGTGACCGCGACAGCGACACGGTTGTCGATCGCCTCGATAATTGTCCTGACGAAGCGGGCCCGGCCAAGAACCAAGGTTGCAAAACCAAGCAGTTAGTCCAAGTTGTCGACGGTCAACTTGAAATCTTGGAACAAGTTTTCTTCGATACCAACAAAGCGCGCATTCAAAAACGGTCGTTTAAACTGCTAACCAACGCAG
>JAYWHS010000849.1:0-2601 GCA_043777635.1 Kofleriaceae bacterium
GCGGCTGCGACGGCGGCCGCGACGCAACGCGAACAGACCCAAAAACTTTACGCTCAAGCGGAACTCCTGCGCGCAGATATTGCAAAATTGTTGAGTCAAACCCAGCGCGAACTTGATAGCGGCAAAGATCCAACGGCCACTGCGAAGCTGACGTTAGAAAAAATCGCCGAGCTGCGTCGGTTGTTCTTCTCGGTGATTGAGCACCTCAAAGAACTACTTCAAACCCAAAGCGAAACTCGTGACCAAACGGTGGCCGCAGGTGGCAAAGACGAAGTCGGGCGGGCCGCTGTCGTGCCTGGCATCATGCCTCGGCAACAGCAGCATGCGGCGATGGCGCAGGGCATTGCAGAGGTGTTGGCCAAACAAGCCGATCAAGCCCAGCCCGGCCAGGGTGGCGGCACCGGCGGCCCAGGGAAAAAGCAATTGACCGAAGCAGCAGAAGAAGTGCGGCAGGCCAACACTGCGATGACCGAGGTTGTCGCCAAGCTACAAAAAGTGTTAGTGCCAAGCACCATCAGCCGAGATTTTGAACCGATTAGCACGGGGCAGGGCACCGCACTGGAACATTTGCAAAAAGCACTGGCCTTGCTCGAACCGCCAAAGCAGCAAGATCAAGATCAGCAAGATCAAAAAGACCAGCAGGATCAAAAAGATCCAAAAGATTCGAAAGACTCCAAGGATCAAAAAGCTGCCAAGGATTCGAAGGATCAAAAAGACGCGAAAGATGCCAACGACGCAAAAGACCCGCAGCAAAATGGCACCGCAGGTCAGCGCGCGCGTGATGATGAAGCCAAACGACAACGCAAACGCCAAGAGCAGCAATCGCGTGAAGCTCCAGTTGAGAAGGATTGGTAATGACCGAATGGACACATAGGTGGCTCGCGCGAATCGCCACAACGGTGCTTGCGCTGTGCTGCGCCGTCGGCGTAGCCGCTGCTGCACCTTCTGCTGAATTGAGTGTTGATGGCCGTGCCAACGTCGGCATGCCGTTCGGGATTCGCCTATCGGTCGATGGCTTCGAGGAGTCACCGGCGCCTACGTTTCCGCCGCTTTCAATCCCGGGTGCCAAGGTCGTCGAAAATGGCATCGAGCCAAGTGTTTCGCGCAGCATTCAGATTTTTAATGGGCAACGGCAAATTTCGACGACGGTACGCTGGGTGCTTAGTTGGCGGGTGGTGGCGGAGCGTGAAGGTGCATTGACCATTCCCGCGATTACCGTCGAGCAGGGCAGTCGCCGTGCCACTGCCAAGGGTGGCGACTTGCGCGTTGAAACCGTGCCGACCACCGATGATATGAAGCTGGAATTGACGCTACCGAATCGGGCGATTTGGGTAGGCGAGTCGGTGCCAGTTGAAATTACGTGGTTGTTGCGGCGCGACGTTTCAGAGCAAAACTTTGTTGTGCCGTTGTTGGCCATGCCCGACGATTTTGTAGTGTCGGCGCCACCGGCCACAGATCCTCGCAAGTCGTTGCCTTTTAGTACCGGGCGCAGCGAGATCCGCTTGCCGTTTGTGCAAGATGACACCGAGGTCGCAGGCAGCAAATACTCGCGCTTGCGGTTTACCTTTCTGATGGCGCCGCGCCGCGCCGGCAAGATCGCGGTACCCGCATCGTCGGTGATTGCTGAATTGGCGTTTGGCCGCGCCGATATTTTTGGCAATGCGCCGACCCGGTCGTTTCGCGCCGCCGATATCGCGCGAGTGCTAGAAGTCAAAGAACTGCCGCAAGCCAATCGGCCGAGCACGTACGCCGGGGCGGTTGGGTCCGCGTTTTCGATCGGCGTCACCACATCGCGCTCGGTAGTGCGGCAAGGTGAGCCGTTGGAACTGGTGGTGTCCATCAAGAGTGATCAACGCCTCGACGCGTTGTCCTTGGGTTCGCTAGCAGGCGCTGGCGACGGCCGCTTACCGCCGGATATTTTTACCGTGCCCAGCGAAGCCCCTTCTGGCGAGTTGTCGGACGACGGCAAGACCAAGGTGTTCCGGATTTCGGTACAAGTTCTGGGCGTAACCAATCAATTGCCCGCGCTTGCGTTTTCGTATTTTGATCCGAGCAAAGCCGCCTATCAAACGATTCGCAGCGAGCCGATTGCGTTGTCGGTAACTGGTGGCGCGGTAGTGTCGGCCAATGATGTCGTGACCGGCAAACCATTGGCGCCGCAGCCCGGCAACGGCGTGAACAACCCTGGGGCCAGTGCACCGGTGTCACTAGTCGGTGCCGACCTTGCATTGTCGAGCGCCAGCCATACCGCGACGCAGTTACCTTCGACGATATTGTGGGTAGTAATGCTGATGTTGTATTTGTTGCCGTTGATAAATTTAGTGATCCGGCGGCAACGCCACGCGTGGGCCGGCGCGCGCCAAGAAGCCGGTGAAGTTCGCCAAGCACGCAGCTTGGTTGAACGTGAAATTGCCCGTGCGAAAACCGCGCCAGCCCGCGATGTTGCGGGTGGCTTGGTCACGGGACTACGCGCGTTAGCTAAACTGTGCGAGCGGGACGTCGATGCGCGTGCGCTCATCGAACAAATCGAAAATCAAAGCTTTTCGCCAGCGGCGGCCCAGTCGCCGTTGTCACCGTCGGTGCTGACCCAAATCCAGACCG
>JAYWHS010000850.1:0-8822 GCA_043777635.1 Kofleriaceae bacterium
CACCGCCGCGCTCTTAAACGCTTGCAACACCGGCGACACCCGCTCGCGCGAATCCCGATTCGCTTCTTCATCCCCCGCCGTTTTACCGCCTTCTTTCACCCCATCAATAATCTGCCCAAACGCATCTTCGCGCAGCGCCAACCCTTGCGTCAGCTTAGATCTGATTATCAAATGATGTGCCAGCCCAAGCCGCGATTGCGACGCCGAGGGTTACCGTCCACCCTGTCTCCATCAGCAAATCGTTGCGATTATACCCTGCGCCAGCTTCCGCCGCGAATGAAGTCTCGGTGACCATCGGAATTTCCTCGCCCGACTGTAACACTGCCTTCACACCGCGCAGAACGTTGTGGTCGTCGGCGAATGCAACGATCCGCGCAATGTCTGCGCGCTGGATCGTCCTGCCATCTTCAACTTCAGCACGCGCACCCGTCGCGTCAAGGAACTTGCTATTCCTGCTATAGACTTCGACGCCGACGTTCGTAATGATCCAGACAAAAAAGCAACCAGCTTCTTTTTCGGCGATTGGTATTCCGCGCGCACTCAGTTCTTCGGCAAGAGCATCACGCTGCTCTGCGGGCACGGCGCGCCACGCGAGTTGTTTGGCGCCGTCATCGCTCAGACGGTAGATCATTTGAATGCGATTTCCGTCGATCACATCATTCCCCCAAACCTGAACAATCCTGCCTGGAGCTGTTACGGCGTCTTCGAAAGTCATCGCCTAATGTTACCCTAGATGTGCGTTCGAGGTGAAGCAAGCATCACACGATAGCTGTGCGTTCAATCGTAGGTGCGCCAGCTAAGCGGGACAACAAGTTGTCAAGCCACCACACGAGGTGGGGATTTCGCAGAGGTCGCGGCGCGACGTTGTACGCAAAAATGTGCTCGCTTACGGTAATCAACGAGAAGTGGAAGTTGGCGTCGGTGAATTTGGCCCATATCAACTTGGCGCGTTCCAGATGTTTGGCTTCAGGTGGTTTGTGTAGCGGTTACGATGTAGCGGAGCCTATTTTAAAGTGTGGTTAGTTGTTTTGACGCAAGTATTCAGATTTCAGATCGGTGATGGTGACGCGTTTTTTCGTCTTTCAGCCATCCATTGCATGAAACCGTAAATTTATGCGTCCAACGATACCACTTCGCTACAAAAATTTTATCGAAAATCATGGCGGGTCGCCGCGTGTTAGCTACTGAACGCGCTGATCATCCGTGCTCTTCGACTATGGAGAGAATCCGAGCTCGTTCTTCACCGTCGAACTCTTTGTTGATGCGCTCAATCAGCGCGGCACGCATCGCGGAATCAATGTTGGCAATGTCTCGGCAGACGGAATCGCGCTCCGCGCGCGGCAAATATCTATTAAGCATCCACACTACCTGTCGGATTAGGGAGGGCGAGGTGGTTATGATATCTACAGCATGCGCGCCAAACCACTCGGGGTCCAGACTCCCAACCTTGTCCAGCCCCACAATTTTTCCAGCGAGTATTGCGCGCCGAAGGATCACGATTACCTCGGGGGTGGAAAGGTTGAGGCGCATCATCCCCACTAAATTCACGCGCCGCCAACGCAAATAACAACGCAATCTCCAGGGTATGGCCAGGGCAGTCAGGATCTAGTATCGTTGACACATACGCACCATGTTCGCGTGCGATCTCCGTAAGCCGTTTGCTGTAGGGGCGGTCCGTCGATCGGAAAAGAAGTCCATCGCCTTGATCGCTACGCGTGGATCACTATCGAGCACAAGCGCTGCGACCACTTCGGCCAAAGCTGGGCGCAACAGTTCTGGTAGGAGCCAGTACAGCCGTGACACCCAGAACGCGCGCTCTGTTATGTTCGCTGGGATAAAAGGCGGCGACACGAAACCCACGCGCGCAACTTCGCCAAGTCGATCCTGCGTGATGTAAACGCCATCGAGATCTGCGGGCAGGACAACCGCAGGATGCCCTGCGCATGACCACCAGCCCGGCGGTTCGTCCCCCTCAAAACCGGGATATCGACAAATCGCATCAAGAGTCTTAACTTTACGCACGATAGCCTCGTCGCAACGGCACCGATAGTGCCGAGCGTCTTCGGCCGTCGTTGAAGTGACGGCTTGACCGCATTTAGAACAACCAATGTTGTTGCAGCCTATGGTGAGATAGGTTGCGCCCCAATCGTAGTCAAAAGGCTGCGTTGGTAACCATTCTTTCGTACCGACAAGGCTACCGCGACGTGCGCAGTACCGCAGGTTCTCCGCTGTCATTTTTTGTCCTCGACCTTTGCATCCGCCGGTGCCTCATGCGGGAAGCGCCCGCCGCCAAGCGACTTGAGCTCATCAACGTGCAGTGGCTTGATATCCGTGTACATCAACTGGCCATGCGTAAACGTCGCCCCAAATGCTTGCGCAGCCGTGAGCACTTCCACAAGCGAGTGATGGCCAAAGACGAGCAGATTGCCAATCGCTGCCAACCGCAGCGCATAGATGTCCTGTTTGAAATAAATACCGGCGTTCATCATGACGGTTGTGTGACCTGATGGCCCCGCCGCCAGCGGCAGGCCTAGCTCGCGTTGCCGCCGCACCCACGCGTCGCGCTCGTTAATCATCCAGCCGACCGAGCCAGAACTCCACCGCGGCGCCATCGTTTTGTCATCGAATTTGCCGCCGTGTTTGGGTTCCGCCTTTCCTTCAACGGCCGCACTTTGTTTTTCGTTCACCGCGGTCTGTCGCTGATGATTAATCTCGTCGGGACTCATCTTCACGCCCAGCTGTTCGGGCATCTTTCCGAGGGTGCCATCTGGTTTTCCCTCTTTAACCCGCGTGTGCCCCTGCCCTGCCATTGCCACATCGTAGTGTGCCAGACTCCGGGAGTTGTCAATTTTCTTAGCTTTGGTTTGGTCGATATCCTCTCGGCGCTTCTCCAGCGCCGACGCCGATCGTTGACGTCCATCCGGTCTCCATCAGAAGATCGTTACGGTTGTAACCTGCGCCGGCCTCTGCTGCCGGCGACACTTCGGTCACGATGGGGATTTTCTGGCCCGAGTGCAGTTCGGCCTTCACCCCGCGATAGGCATTGTGGTTTTCTGTGAACGCGATAATCCGCGCGATTTCGGCGCGAAGGATTGTCGTACCATCAAAAAGCGTAGCCCGCTCACCCGTCGCGTCCAACAACTTGGTCCACATACCGTCGACTTCGACGCTGTTGGCACTAGTGATCCAGATGAACCCGCAGGAAGCTTCGGTCTCAGCGACATCTAGTCCTCGCGTTCTTAGCTCTTCAACAACTACATTGTGCTGCACCGTCGGAACAGAACGCCACGCGAGTTCCTTGGCACCGTCATTGGCGAGGCGATAGATCGCTAGTATGCGATTTCCATTCACCTCATCACTGCTCCACAATTGAACGATCTTGCCTGGAGCTGCCACGGCCTCTTCGAAAGTCACTGGACCATCGTTACCTCAAAAAATCGTTCACAGGTAAGTGAAAGGTCGCAGACCATACCTGGCAGAGAATTGTCCAGTTAATCAGATTCACCCACTATATTGAGCAGCAAGCGACAAAAGATATGAACGCTCTCGCGGACTTTTCATCATTGTGCGTTTCGTCGGGAAACTTGCCATCTTGGCTGTAGGCGCGCAGTTACTTTTCTCGAGCAGTTACCAACCGCAGTGTCCAACACCAAACCACGTGGCCAAGTCAATGCCTAAAAATTGAGTCCAAAACCCATCATTAAGTGCATCGTTGTAGTTGTAGGTTGGCTCTAGATCAGACATCTCATCGTGTTCTTCAACAACCGTAAATATCGTCCCAGTTTTCATGGTCAACTTGACCCCACGGTGACCGTGATCGTCCAAGTTGATGAACGACACCACCTCTTGCACATCTGCTCGCAAGACTCGGTGTTCGCCGAAAATCAGTGTGCCGTTCTCTGTATATGCAATCGCGCACGTCCGTGTCCAAATACAAAAATTCGCATCGTCGAACATCCATACTGCTCGATAGCCGGTGCAAAAAAATCCTTGGCTCGTTCCGGTAGCAGCATTTTTACGAATTGTCACATCCCGCGCGACTGGCGTAGTCATCGTATGACTGACGAGCTTTATGCCGTGCGGGCCAACCTCACAAACACCACTCCAGTCATCACGTAGATAGTCCCAAACTGGAAGCGTCATTGTCTCGCTCGTTTTAATGGGAATCATGACAGCAGTTTACATCCTGACTTTGAAGTTCTCTATCTCTCGAGTCTCGAATTACTTTACTTGAACTGTTGGTCGCCACCGGACCACACACTGTTTTTCGATTGTTCAGCTTTCGCATTGTACAAAAGTTTCACTCGCAAACGCAAAAGTTCGATCATCGTCAATCGCAATAATCCAAGTGGGCAAGCTACAAAGCCTTGGCCAGCGCTGTCTCGAGTACCAGTGCCCACGCATCGGACGGGTATGCACGCTGCTTAATCCAGCTCCGAACCTCGGCGTCGGGCACGCGCCCACTCTGAATGAGCGCCACGCCCGCGATTAAGACCATGCTCTCGGCCTCGGCGTCGTTGTTCGCGTAGGCGACGACCAAGTTCATGATCGGCCTCCAGCGGCCACGCCCCGCCGTCTCAAGGGCCACAATGTTCTTGGCCATCCACGTAGCGTCGTCGCGACGGAACGCGTTGGCTTCCCAGCTACGTGCCATGGTTTGCATAAACGGGTCATGATTCTCGATGGGCCGCAACATCACCTTGCGGATCAAGTCGACCACTTCACCCTCAGGATTCTCCTTCGTACGCTCCTGTAGAACGCCAAGCAATATGTCCCAGATGCTTATGGATGTATCCTCGGCAACCACATGGCGGATCGCGACAATGCTCGGATCTGCTTTCGCACGCGCGATGACCTGGCCGATTCCATCCGCCGTCGGAAACTTCCGCAAGAAAACCAACGCGGAAGCTACCACGCGCATGTCATCATCTACGAGCCGGTTGGAAACCGCTTTCGACAATTCCGCCGTAATTGACAACCCATTGAGATATGCGTAGAGCCAGGATAGCCACAGGCATGGCCCTTCGTCCGTGCGGTTGAGCCGACGTGGACAGGCCCCGTCAAAAATGCGTTGGACAAGTTCTGGCCAATTGGTCGCTGTCGTAATCGTCAAATCGCCAAGGGTCAGCGGTAGCTCAGGCGTTGGATGGCCACCGCACACCCAGTTTACGTGTGGGTCTCCGGCTGAGTCGTGATCATTAATCACAAAATGAGTGGAACCCTCCTCCCAGTATTCGCATTTGCAGACATACAGACGCCAGTCAGCATATGCTGCCACTACCAAAGGTGGACGCCACTCTTCTGCTGCATACAATGCAGGCAGGTCATCAGGGCGCTGCGGGTCCCTGACCCGGAAGCCAGGTGCCGAATTGCGAACTCGTGCACTACAATTCTCGCACCAAAGATTGTTGCACCCTGGCCCGTAGCTGGATTCGGAGTTGTATTCACAGGGATCCTCAGGCACGCGGCGACCACCACCCACCACCATCGCGCCTGACCCGCAAAAGCGTTTCATTCGCTAGTCCCAAGCACTTGCTTGATTTGAATCCCAAGGTCCTGAGGTCCATCAACACCTTGCCCGCACGGGTCTGCCTTCAACGTCTCCCGCGCAGCGTTTTCCATCGAAGCCTGGGACACCGGGGCAAATGGCACGTATTTACCGATCATCACATCGCCCAGCCCACTCGCGTCGACGATCTCCCAGAAGCTGTGTGCCTCAATCGCCTGCAGGTGACCAAGCATGGCGAGGCGCATACCCGGCTTGTCGTTAACACCCAGCAGCTCGCCCAAGCCGAGAAACCGATGCGTCGTTCCTGAGATGCCAGCCTTGAGCGCCATATCCGCCTCGTTCGCTGCAATAATCCAACGATGATGGGGGTTAACCATGTTCATCTGAATTCCCTGGAGGTACGGCATTGCTTCCTGAGTGAGTCCTGGTTTGTCTGGGTTAACCGTCAAGGCTGCGTTCGAGGTCAACTTCGGTGCCTTCAAATCGGGTGCAGGCTTGTTTTCGGCCATAGCCTTCTTGGCTGCTGCCTCGTGGTCTCTTTCTGCTTGCTGTGCGGCCTCCTCCTTGAGTTTTACGACCATATCGGTATTGGTAAGATGACCGGAGATTGGTAAGTGCTTTTGCCTCATAAGACGATACAACGCCTTTTGATCCAGCGCTTCTAGCGGAACCTCAGGGGTCTTGTAGTCCATCGGCACAACCTCGTCCTTCTCATTCTTGTGCCCGTTGACCTTTTCCGTAAACATTGAGTCGGAGAACAAGCCTTTTTTTGCTTCTTTTTCCGCATGCTCTTTTTTCTTGGCGTCTGTAATTCCTTTGGTGGCGTCAACCGCCGCAATCTTCGCGTCGATATCCGTTGGCGAACCTAAGCCCTTGAGGTTATCCCTCACTTGTTTAAGCACCGCGGTTGTCTTGCTGATGAGGTGGCCCTTAACGAACTCGTCGCCAAAGTTAATAAGATGCACTGCCTTTTCAGTCAGGCTGCCAGTCGTGAACGCTGCCGCGATCTTGTCAAAGGACTTACCAACGGAACCAGCAAATCCAATGTCTGTCTTAATACCGATCTTTACGATCGCCGCCGCGAGTTCCGGATCGGCTTTCAGCTTGTCTAAAATGATACTAATCGGTACAGACGCCGCGATTGCCTCGCCCTTGGATGATGCGATCATTCTGAGCGCAGAACTTGCCATCTTTGAGACAGCCGCATTGGCTCCGGCAAACCCACCAGCTTCTGCGAATGCCTTGGCTCCAATGGCCTTTTCGAATTTGACGCGGACTCCGACGAGCGACTTGTTCTCGCCGCGGGCCTTCGCCATCGCAGTACGAAGCTGCTTGAGCTGTTCCTTGATGGAGGCAAGTAAGGTCTTCTGTATCTCGGATTCTTTGCACGCCAAGTACTTCTTGACATCTGCTGCAAGTGCATCGGCAATCACTTTCGGCGTAACGCTATCACTCTTTGTCTCAATGCTCACACCATTTGCGGTGACTTGCCCATCAACGCTGATCTTGAGTGTCGTTTGTTCACCACCTGCTTCTTTGTACGTTTCGCCTAGCTTGCTCAGCAGTGAAGGATCTGCCGTCTCAGTTTTCTCCGTTGCACCTTCCAATCTATTGTTCTTTATGTCGCCACTTATAGTTTTATTCGGGGTTTGGCTACTTCCAATAACTGCGTCATAAGCCGCCTCTTTTGGATTTTCTTTGCCTTGCTTTTCTGCTAACAGCTCGTTTTTACGGACCAGATCTTCAAACTTTGGTCCTGTTTGATGACCGCTAAGTGCAAGGTCTCTTAGATAGAGAACTTCCTTTGATTTTTTGTCATGCATCAAATCGCGGGTAAGCTGCCTAACTTCTTCCCGATACATATGCGCGCGTCTAGCTTGTTCCTCTTTGGGCAAATGTTTCAGCTGTGCCAGCCACAAAGGAAATTCTAGCCGTTCTACATGTTCATACATTTCGCGTAGTGGACCTTCATGAATACCAGTTCGCTGCGAAACTTCCTGCGAAACTGTTACCCATCGTTTCATCAACGCCTTGACTTCTAACGGATCAGCCTGTCCTGGCTTAAACTTCGTAAACTCTGCGACGAGCTCAGCGAATGCGGGGTCTTCACTCGGCTTACTCAGCTTATACTTCGCGACTACATCGCGGTATTTCTGCTCGACTGCCGCTCGCACTTCGGCTCTCGTCGTCGGTGCGACACCTCCAATTGTATTGACAATGGGAGCCACTGACTGAAAATCAGCGACCTGGTATTTTGATGCATACTCTGCGATCAACCGCTCAAGGACGGACATCGGGCCCGATTCCATTTCCTTTGCGGTTTTGCCGAATTCTCCCCGCATCAACTGTTCAATGCCTTTGGCTTTATCACCAATGGCGACAAGGTCTGCTTTTTGCTTTGGCTCTGTTACCTTTGCCAACGCACTCGCAACATGATTTTTCACTTCGTCGCGGCGCGAGGCCATCTCGATCTTCGGATTTGGGCCTGGCGTCGCAATCAAGGTGTGCGAGGCGCCGTTCATGGTCACCGGCTTCTGTATTGGTTGCTTTACAGCTTCCTCGATCGCTGGCTCTTTCTTCACACCAGCAGTCGCGTTGACGCCGGCGTTGGTTTGGCCCGCGCTGCCGATCACGCCTTTGTAGATCTGCGTCAGCTGTTCTGGCGTGGCATTCTCAAACTTGAAGTTGCGTCTCAGCGCGGCTTGTTGCGTTGTAGGGTCCACCTGTTGCATTTTCTTGACGACCTTCGCGATGACTTGCTGCAGTGTCATGCCATCGCGCGAGCCTTGTAAGCCCAGATCGCGCAGATACAAAATCTCCGCATTGGTCTGATCTTTCATCACCTCTGACCGCCACAGTTTGCGCAGCCAGTTGCGTTGATCGACGGCCATCTGCGCCACGGCCGCCTCGACCATGCCAGCGTCGCGGCCCTGTTTGATCAGCGCTGGATTTTCGGTTTCGTCGAGCGTGACGTACAGGCCGCGGCCGGTCTTGGTCGCTTCTGGATCGAGCTGCGTGGCGAGCTTGAGCGAGATTTGCATCACACCTTCGAGCGCATATTTCTCATCGTCGGCAGCTTCGCCTTTGGCTTTGATGTCTCGGCACAATTGCTGCGCCTTCGCCAGCAGCTGCGCCATCGTGTGGTCTTGGTTGGCCACCGCGGCGTCGAGTTTCGCTTGCGCCTGCGCCGCTTTCTTTTTGTCGAGCGTGGCCTTCGCCGCGTCGAGCTCCAACTTGAGCTTGCTGATCTCCTCCAGCGTTATCCTGTAACCCTCGGTCTTGCGGCGCACGTCGCCGCCATTGGCTTTGGCCT
>JAYWHS010000851.1:0-2597 GCA_043777635.1 Kofleriaceae bacterium
GAAGCCGTTAAAGAGTCTGGTCCACGGTTAGGGCCAAGCAACATGGCCGTGGTGCAGCAAGTGGTGCAAGCCCTCGGCGGTGCCAATCAAGCTGTGCCGGTGGCACAACAAACTGCCGATCGCGGCTTGTTTGAAGCGATTGCGCAAATCATTTCACTGGAGCGGGCAACAGCGCCAGTCGCAATCGATATTCTCGAACGCGTGGTGATGCCAGCGCTGCATGTTGGCACGCCGGAAACATTTCCACCGCTCGACGACGACGATTTTGTCAATTTGCGCAAAGGCATCGAGCTGTTTTCGTTCTTCTGCGAAGTGATTCCGCACAAGTTCCAAGCCGATGACGAAGGCTTTTTGGCTTCGATTCCGCACGAACATCTGTCGACGCCGTACGGCGATCGCAATCCGCTCGAAGTGGGCAAAGGCGATTGGGTGGTAGTCAACGTGACCCACTTCGCACCGATGTTCCAAGATTTCGATGCGCAAAAGATGCTCGATAAATATGACGAGTTTGTGAAGTACATTGCGACTCAGCCCGATGCACCACGGCGTCGCGATGACGGTCGGTTGTTAGCTGAAACCGTGATTCGTGCGTTGGCGGATATGCAAGCGTTGGTCACCCAAGCGGTTGAAAGCAATCATGCGTTGTTGTTCCGGTTGTTGCCTCCGCCAGGGTGAAATCATCGCGACGTTGGCGTTGCTGGCCGGTGTACGTGGGTCGATTACCTGGTAGTTTGCGCGCGTGACTACTCAGCAGGTCTTTGACGCGGCGCTCGCGACATTCGGCCATGCTTCATTGCGCTCGGGCCAATCGGAAGTCATCGCCGATATTTTTGATGGCCATCCGGTGTTAGCTGTGATGCCCACGGGCGCTGGCAAATCGCTATGTTACCAGTTGCCAGCCGTGGTGTTGGCTGATGCGGGCGGCGTCACCTTGGTTGTCTCGCCGCTCATCGCTTTGATGAAAGATCAAGTTGATGTCTTGGTCGCGCGTGGTGTTGCGGCGGTAGCGCTGACCTCGGCGGCATCGGGCGACGAACAACGCGAGATCCTCGATGGTATTCGCGCTGGTTTGTACACCATGATTTACGTGGCACCGGAACGGTTTCGCAGCCCACGTTTTGTTGAAGCGCTGCGCGCGATTGGCCCGCGCTTGGCCTTAGTTGCGATCGATGAAGCCCACTGTATCTCGGAATGGGGCCACGATTTTCGGCCGGAGTATCGTCGGCTCGGTGACGTCATCGTTGAGCTTGCGCCGCCACGGCTCGCTGCGTTTACTGCAACTGCAACGCCGCAAGTGCGGGTTGATATCGTCGCGCAGCTCAAAATGGCGGAGCCACGCTTGCATGTGCGTGGCTTTGATCGGCCCAACTTGTATTACGCCGTCGATACCAGTGGTGGGGCCGCCGATAAAGCCCGGCGCTTGATCGAGTTAGTGCGGTTGCGTGAAGGTGGTGTCGCGTTGGTGTACGCCGCAACCCGCAAGAACGCCGAGAAGTATGCAGCCGAACTTAAAGGTGCCGGCATGCGGGTCCGGGTCTATCACGCAGGCCTCGAAGACGCGGTGCGTGAACGCAACCAAGACGTGTTCATGGCTGGCAAGATCGATGTCATCGTCGCCACCAATGCATTTGGTATGGGCGTCGATAAAAGCGACATTCGCTTGGTGGTGCATGCCGATTTGCCACGTAGTCCCGAAGCCTATTACCAAGAAGCCGGGCGCGGCGGCCGCGACGGTAAACCAACGCGTTGTGTATTGCTGTTCAACCACGGTGATGTGCGGTTGCAAGAGTTTCTGATCGACGCGTCATATCCAGGCGCCGAGGTGCTCCGTGGCATTTGGAAGTTGTTGCGCGAACAACCCGACCAAGGTTTCCTCGATGCCAAAACCGACGATCGGCTGCGTGGCCAACTCAGCGGCGAGCCGAGCGGCGCGGCGGTGTCGTCGGCGCTGCGCATTTTAGAGCGCCATGGCATGTTGCGGCGCGACACTGATACTTGGGTTGCAACGCGGCCCGAGCCGGGCATGTATCCAATTCTCGACGTTGATGGCTTAGCTCGTCGGGCCGACGTTGAGCGCACCAAGCTGCGCACCATGGTGGAGTACGCGTATTTCACCCGGTGTCGTCGGCAGTTTGTGTTGGAATATTTTGGCGATGCCTCGTGGCAACATCGCACCACCGGATGCGGCGCTTGCGACAATTGCGACGCCACCGCACAAGGCCGCAGCGTCGGCATGGATCCCGAAACCGAAAGCGCAATCCGCAGTTTATTGTTGCTGGTCGGTGCGTTGTCGGGCCGCTTCGGCCGTACTCGTATCGCCAATTTGGCAGTTGGCACCGACGACGACGAACGGTTTAGTGAAATGTCAGAGCGCGGATGCCTGCGCGGCTGGGCCGCCCGTGATGTGATGGAATTGCTACGGACGTTGGAAGGCGCGAGCTTAATCGAAGCCTCGCGTGGTGAATACCCAACCATCGGCACGACCCGCAAAGGTGACCAAGTTGCGATTGGACAAATTACTCCGACCGACGCTGGCGTCAGCATGCGTGCGGTGGCGAACCCAAGTGCCAAGAAGCGTAAGCCGCGTGCGCCCCGCG
>JAYWHS010000852.1:0-2589 GCA_043777635.1 Kofleriaceae bacterium
AATCCCGCTCGGCAACGATGGCGATTTCACACTAGAATCATTATTTGCGCGTTACAACGCCGAGTTAGCCAACGACTTCGGCAACCTCATCAACCGCAGTATTACGTTGTTGCAAAAATTCGGCGATCAATACCTGCCGTCGCGCAACGTCGCCGCGCACAGCGAAAGCCAGCGCGGCTTGCAACAAGCCATCGAAGATTTGCTCGACAGCACCGCACGCGATGCAGCCACGCAGTTTGCCGAATTCGCGCCGAGTCGCGCACTCGAAACCATTTGGCGTTTTGTGCGCGAAGGCAATCGCTATGTCGATATGAGCGCGCCGTGGGCCCAAGCCAAAAAAGCTGCTAGCGGCGATGCCGCAGCCGCCGATGATCTACGCTTGATCTTGCATACGATGCGCGGCTTGCTCATCGCCATTGCTGACTTGATTGCGCCCGTGCTCCCGACCGCAGCGACGATTTTGCACGGTTGGCTGGGCATCACGCGTGCGCCGGCGTGGCCGATAGGTGCCGTCGCGTTGCAGGAATCCCCGCCGCAACGGTGGGCCACTGAAATCACACCGCTGTTCCCGCGCTTCGATGAAGCGACGATGGCCAAAATTTCCGCCGAAGTATTGCCGTTGGACGTGACCAGCCCGGTCGCGCCAGCTGCACCGGTGTCGAGCCCTGCCGCTGCAATCACAGCACCGGCCAAAACCGCCAAAGCCAGCGCGCCAGTTGCGCCGATCAGCTTTGACGACTTCATGAAAACCGAATTGCGCGTCGGCAAGGTCGTGAGCGCCGTTGCCATCGCCAAAGCCAAAAAATTATTGCACCTGCATGTTGATGTAGGTGAAGCCTCGCCACGTTCAGTAGTGGCCGGCATCGCGGAAGCGTACGCGCCGGCCGATTTAATCGGAAAAACCGTCTTAGTCGTGACCAATCTTGCGCCTGCGGTCATTCGTGGTGTCGAATCGCACGGCATGATTTTAGCCGCCGGTGACGATGCAATCCTCGGCTTGTCGGGAGTTGATCGCGATGTGCCACCGGGCACCCGCGTGCGGTGATTTGATTACAAAATTGCGTTGACCTAGCAGCGCACCAAGTGACCCCACGCGGTACACTTTTGCCATGTCATCTGATTTGTCCAGCACCAACGCGGTCGCTGATAATCGTCGCGCTGGCCGCTTGATTGTAAACGCGCCAGCGATTGTCGAGTCCATCGGTCAAGCGCCCATTTCGTTGCACCCGAATCTGGCCGCTGTCTATCGCCGCGTCCAAGCCGACACCGACACCATCACCCGGCGCTTCCCTGCCGTGGTGCGCGACCTTTCTACCAACGGTGCATTTATCGCCGGAGTGTCATTGCCCTTGATGGCGCGCGTCGCGTTGCGTTTCGATGTCACCGGCGTTGGCAAAATCGATGCAATTGGCTGGGTGATGTGGCTGCGCTCGGATGACTGCAAAGTACCTGCCGCCAGTGGCGCGATGGTGACCTTACCCAAAGGCTTTGGCGTGTTGTTCGAATCCATGGCGCTTGATATCCGCAACAGCATCGCCAAGTTGTTACCAACCTGATGGCGCACTATCGCCTTCGACCGCGCTATCGGTTGTTGCCAGCGTCGGCCGCGAGCATCGGTGCGGTTATCGCGACATTTGGTGCATTGCAAGGGCCGTTTGCGCTCGTAGCGGTAGGCGGCGCAGCGACCGCACTTGGCGCAGCCTATTGGTTTTCGCCAACCTGGAAAATCCAGTTGGTCACCAGCACCGACGAGTTGCAATTTCACACGGCGCGAGGTGTCAAATCGTTGCCTTGGGCCCAGGTGCGCAAGCTATTTATCGACCGTGCGCATCGCACCTGTTTGCTAGTTGGCAGTAACGCTGAGACCAGTCTGATCGTGCCAGGTGTCGGTGCACCGGCGCCTTACGATATCGAAAACAAAAGCGAGCTGTTCGACGAAATCATAGCCAACGTCGTTGCGTCGAAACAACGCGACGTGAACTCGATTGAAGAAGCGATTGCTGCGAAATTGCCGTGGACTGACCTCGACCCGGTGACCTAGGCACAACGTGCCTGCGCCGTTGAACATGGCCGCACACCGGCCCCAGGTGTTGCGCCTGATTGATCTGCACGGGCGCAACGCCATGGCATTTCAAGCACTCGAACCCGGCTACCAGTATTTCTTCGACGGTGACCAAGGCTGCGTGCCTTACGTCAACACCGGTGCAGCGTGGATTGCCACCGGCAATCCGTTGGCACCAGCGCACACGCTCGCCACAACAATCACGAACTTCGGCGCTGCCGCAACGGCCGCGGGCAAGCGCTGGTGCATTTTTGGCGCCGACGAACAATTGCGCCAAGCATGTGGCGCGCTGCGTTCCATAACGATCGGCGTGCAACCGGAATGGAATCCGCAACAGTGGACCACCACCGTGCAACAACATCGCAGCGTGCGTGAACAGTTGCGTCGCGCCAGCGCTAAACACGTAACCATACGCCACCTCATCGGCGACGAGTTGATCGCCCCCGCCATGCAACAAACACTACGTGGCCTTGCCCAAGGCTGGCTTGCCACACGGCCGCTGCCAGCGATGGGCTTTTTAGTCCAGC
>JAYWHS010000853.1:0-8759 GCA_043777635.1 Kofleriaceae bacterium
GACAACAATCGGCCAATCTCGTCGCTGTGGTCAGTCAGCTACCACAAGTAGAAAGTTGTGGCAGCCCAACACTGCTCGCAGGTTGGAAATCGTTGGCCAGCGAACCATCACAACTCCAGGCCGTGATCAGTGTTCGTGCGCAAATTGCCAACGCGATTGCGCAGCTTACGCTGGGGCAAATCGGGCCAGCGAAACAGATCTTGGCGCTGGTCCAAGCCAATCCGCTGCGTAGTCAACGTGCAGTGAGCGGGCGAGCCGAGTTGTTAGCAGGCATGGTGCACATGACAACTGGCAACTACGCGCAAAGTAACAAAGCGTTGATGCTGGCGTATCATCAAGCGCGTGAAATGGATGATGGCGCGCAACTCCTCGCCGCAGTTAGCGAGTTGATCAACCTCACCGCCAATGTGAAACACGATGCCGCGGCGGCACAACGGTGGATCACCGATGGTCTTGCCGATGCAAAACGTGAACGCAATCGCCATCCTGCGGCAGCGGGCGCTGTCGTAGCCAAAACCGCTTTTGCGGCATTGCTCGTCGGTGATGCGGCCACAACACTTGAGCGACTCGCACTTGCAGAGGAGATCCTGCAAGCTTACCAACTTGAATCTGCCAAAGGCTCCAGTCACACCATTCGCGCCGGCGCGTTGGTCACGTTGGGTAAAACCGACGAAGCCCTGGTTGAAATGGCCAACTACATTGCAAATGTTCGGCGCCTGTTTGGCCCAGGCCATCCAATTCTGGCCGATGCACTCAGCGACCAAGCGGCCATCATGCTCGAAGTTGATGATCGTGCCGAGGCAGCCAAGGTCGCCACCGAAGCTAAAGCCATCATCGACAGCCAACCCGCCACGGTGCAGGCGACCAAAACCTTGGTCTTGATGAACCTTGGCGCAACCTTAGTTTCCCTCGAAGATCCCAGCGCACGCCTGTATCTTGAACTAGCGCGTAGTCGCCTGATTGCAGATTTTGGACCCGAACATCTAGATATTGCGCTCATCGACGTAAATCTTGCAGTGCTCGAAAACGATGATGGTCATCCGCAAGCGGCCATTGCAAAACTTACCAATGCTATTCGGATTCAACAAGCAGCATACGGCGCGGACCATATGGAGCTTGCGCCAACCCTCTACAATCTTGCCGTCGCAGAACGCGATCAAAAACAGTATGCGCAGGCGCTCGAGCATGCCCAACGTTGCATGCAAATTTTTCAACGCTGGCAAGCGGGTTCCATGCGTCACATGTATGCGCTGGCGTTGATCGCGATGATCGCCAATCTCGATAACCAACATGAACTCGCGCTGACGTCCGCGACCGCGGTGCTCGCGACCGCGACGCCAGACCAACTCGAAGCAACCGCCTGGGCTCAACTCGAAGCTGCCCGCGCGATGCTCAAGCTGCGTCGAAAACCGGCGGAGGCTCAACAGTTATTAACCACCGCACGCAAAAACTTCGAAAAACTCAGCCTACCTCATCGCATCAAAGAGATAGATCAGCTGTTAACCCCAACCCGATAAGCGTTACCGTACAATCCGCGCATGCCGCCCGAAGAACCAGAAACCGCCATTCGTGCGCACGTCCGCAGTGGCGACTTCCGGGCCGCTGCCGACCTCGCCATCCGAACGTTTGGCCCAGGGCTGCTGGGATTTTTACGCGCCATTGCCAACGACGATGCGCTCGCAGGCGATGCGTTCGCGATTGCAAGTGAACAGATGTGGCAAGCCTTGCCCAAGTTCCGTTGGGAAGCGCAGTTACGCACTTGGTACTATCAGTTGGGCCGCAACGCGCTCCATAAGCTACGGGCCGATCCGCGTCGTCGACGGGAGCGAAATCTATCCATGGAGTTGGTTGGTAGCGTCGAAGTTGTACAACGGTCGACCACCGCTGTACACCAACGATCTGAAGCCCAGCAAGCCGTGGCTGCGCTCCGTGAAACGCTTGAACCCGCGGATCTCGAGCTGCTTATTCTACGCTTGGATCGCAATATGTCGTGGCGCCAGGTCGCCGAGGCACTAGCCGATGAAGCGTGTGATTCGGCCGAATTCAACCAACGCATTGATGCGCGCGCAACGCTATTGCGGAAGCGCTTTCAACGAATCAAAGCGCAACTTCGACAACTTGCGACGGAGCGCGGAATCTTAACCTCGCCCAGCGAGTAGCCGCCGTATTCAAACCATTCGGTGTTTTAGGAACCCAACTGCGAAGCGTGTTAACCATGGTGCGTGGGCACGATGCCGCTTGAACTAACCAGCCCTAGCGTTGGAAGCCGCCGTTGGCGTTGCGAAGGCCCTTTTCGCGCCATCAACTGTGCTGCGTTGCCGCCGGATCTACTTGAGAGCGAACTGTTCGGCCATGTCAAAGGTGCGTTTACCGGTGCAGTCAAAGATCACACTGGTATTTTTCGGGCGGCCAACGGTGGCACACTTTTTCTCGACGAAGTTGCCGAGATGCCGCTGGGGCTACAAGCCAAATTGTTGCGAGTCTTGGAGACCCAAACTGTGTTGCCGGTGGGTAGCACCACCCCCATCGCCGTCAATGTCCGCATCGTTTCGGCGACGCATCAGTCGTTACGGCAAGCCGTGCGGCAAGGCACGTTTCGCGCCGACCTCATGTATCGCTTGCGTGTGGTGCCGATCTTTTTGCCAGCGCTGCGAGAACGGCGACGCGATATTGCCTTGCTGACCCAAGTGTTCGTGCAACAACTCAATCACGGTGGCTTGCGTGACGGCACGCGTGTCGTCGATCGCTTGTCGCGCGACGCCCTTCGCCGGCTCAATGCCTACGCTTGGCCCGGTAACGTGCGTGAGCTTCGCAATGCGTTGGAGTACGCGTACGTCATCGGCGAAGGCGCAACCTTGGAAGAAACTGATTTGCCGCCTGAACTTTTTGAAGATCCAAGCGACGACAGCGCAATCGACGACAACAACAGCGATAGCGCAACGCTGGAGCGCAGTGGCGCACGCGCAGCGTCGACACGTACGCCGGATACCGCAGCAGCCTCACCTGAAGTCGCGCAGATCCAACGTGCGCTGCAACGGGCCGCTGGCAGTCGCGAGCGGGCCGCAGCGATGTTGGGTATTTCACGCATTACCTTGTGGCGCCGCATGACGGCACTGGGCATTGCACCGAAGCCGGAGCCGGGTCGCAAACCATCGCGTTAGCCGCCTGAAGTCCAAGGGAGCTGACAAGGTGCGCCGGGAGGCGCGTGGGTGCGCTGGGCGTTGGGTAAAATATCCGATCTTACATCGTATTTCTCGTCACGATGAACATCGTGGAACGTGACGGTTTGTGAGAGGGTGCGCCGTTCTTGCGCTGCCTGTACGCGCCTGAGGCCACTATGAATACAAATCCGCCACAATCAAATCGAGTGGGTGACTACGTACTTGCCAAGCGTATCGCAAGCGGCGGCATGGGGCACATCTACGTGGCCCGGCGCGTAAGTTCAGATCAAGGCCTGGTCGCGGTCAAAGTGATCTCTGACGCACTTGAAACCGACGAACGATATACCCAGATGCTGCTCACAGAAGCGGCGGCGGTTGCGGCGTTAGTTCATCCTAACATCATAAAATTGCTCGATTTTGGCGAAGATGAAGGCCGTCTATTTTTGGTATTTGAATATATTGCAGGCCAAAATCTCCGAGAAGTTCTCCGGCGTATGGTGGTATCGCCAGATCTGCCAAAACCGTCAGCGCGGATGCTGTGCGGGTTGGCCGCCGACGTTGCGAAATCGCTGGCCTACATGCATGGCACAGGACGCAAAGGCGCGGTGATGATTCACCGCGATGTAACGCCTGGCAACATCATGATCGCTGACGATGGAACGGTCAAACTAATCGATTTGGGTGTTGTGCGCGATGACAATTCGCAAACATCACCTGGCTTGCTCAAAGGCAAGTACGCATACATGGCACCCGAATACATTTCGGGCAGCGCCTACGATCATCGGGTCGACATTTGGTCATTAGGCGTGGTGTTGTACGAAGTAATCTCGCAAAAGCGACTTTTCAGCGCCGAACATTCGGGTCAGATACTGTCGCAAATTGTGCACGACGAGATTCGGCCGATCACGGAGCTCGCTGATGTTCCAGCCAAATTAGCGGTGTTGATCCATCGGTGCCTGCACAAAGACCCGCAGGAACGTTTTGATTCCTCACTCGAAGTTGCAGCGGCACTCGCCAGCGTTGCGGCAACGCTTCCCGTGGATCCACATTTTCCCACGTTACAAAGTTGGATGTCGGTTGTCTTTAAGGATGAGATTGCGGACCGGGTCGTCCTGCGCGATCAAATTCAGAAAATTGATTTGAACGCAGTATCGTCCGATACGTTTGGGCTTGAAGACACATCCGATAAGTCAAATCCAAGTTCGGCGTCGGTCCGAGCCCTTCGTAACCTGCGGATGGCGGAGCAAGCCAAAACGTTGGCGGGTACCATGGACGACGACGAACCGGTTTTTGAAATTACTGGCGGCGGCACTCAACATCCCAAGTCAAATATTTCAAGCATCTCCGCCGCAGCGCTCAACATGCCGCGCAAAACTCGCTGGGCATTAGCGGCCACGGGTATCGGGATTCTGCTGGCGGTCGTTGCGATTACGTGGACACTAACGCACCGGTCGCGAAGCCCGATCTCGGCTCAGTCCATCAGCGCCCATCCTGGTTGTTCGTTTCGAACTGCCGGCTTGACGGAACTCGACAAAGGGAATTGCAACGCAGCGAGCGTGCTTTTTAATCAAGCGCTTGGCGCACAATGCCCGGCACCTGATTTAGTGAGCCTCTACAAGATGGCCGTCGATTTATGCGCCGGCAAAGTCGCGCCAGCGGGGGAACCGCAGCAAGCCGTTGAGCCGGGACATGTAATGATTGCGTCAAAACCGCCCGGCGCAACCATCGTCATCGACGGTCGCCGCTTGGCGCAAGTAACACCACTCAAACTCGACGCCACCGCCGGCGCCCACAATGTACGAATTGAAAATAGCAGTGGCGAGGCCTACGAAAAAACCATTGCGGTCGTGGCTGGCCGTGACGTTGCTGTTGAGCACACGTTTTCCGAAACTGTCCCCTCCGCCATGATTGCGCCACGCCCGCAACCCACCCACGTTGGCGTGAAACCCGCCTCGAAAACACCAGTGCGCAATGACCAAGTCACACCGCCAACGACGGTCACCGCAGTGCAGCCAGTGGCGCAGCCGGTGCTGACTCCAACGCCCCCTGCGGTGGTAGCTCCCGCCAAAAAAATTGATCGCAACATTTTTGAAAAGCCGACTGAAAAAACAAAACTTGATCGAGACGTATTCGAAGGTTCCAGCACCACCAAGCCAGCTATCGACCGGATGAATCCATGGCAAAAATAATTACCGCATCACTGTTCCTGCTTATTACGATACACACGGTACGCGCGGAAACCAAAGTTGAAGAAGCAAAGACCCATGTCCAAACCGGGCTTGATCTCTATGACGAAAACAATTTTCGCGGCGCGCTTGTCGAGTTTCGCCGGGCTTACGAGTTGGCACCGTCATTCAAGATCCTTTTCAACATTGCGCAAGTGGAGCTCGAACTACAAAATGCCGCTGGCGCGCTCACCGCATTTGAACGCTATCTACGGGAGGGCGGCCCTGACGTCCCTGCCGATCGCGTGGTCGAAGTAAAAGCCGAGATTGCTAGGCTTGGCGGACGCGTCGGGACACTTAACATCACGGCGTCCGAGGCAGCCGAAATCTTGATCGACGATACAGCTGTTGGCTTCGCACCTTTAGCAGCACCGGTCACCGTGAATGCGGGCTCACACAAAATCACAGTTCGTTCACGCGGCGGTGCCGTAGAAAACCGCAATCTTGACGTTGCAGGACGGCAACAAATCTCGCTGGTAATGACCGTTGCCGCATCCGCTGCGTTAACTTCCGTTCCCGTAACGGCAAGGCCATCAGGACCACGTGGCCCAGGCAGCAAGATTCCCATGGTGCTGGCCTGGGGTGCAGCAGGTGGTTTTGCAATCACCGCTGGCGTTTTTGCATACAAAGCTAAAAACGAATCCGATGATTTGACGACACTACGCAACACATTTCCAACAACACCGGCGGCGCTCGAAAACCAGCGCGCCAAAGCCGCCCGCTCAGCCGTTTTTGCAGATGGCTTCGCAGTTGCAAGTCTTTTGACCGCCGGCGCTGCATTGTATTTCACGCTTACTCGGTCAACCGGCGATGCACCTCGCGAACAAAGCGGAGTTCAACTTACGGTGGGGCCAGGCAACTTCGCAGTCTCAGGACGGTTCTAAAATGACGTTACAACAGTCAATTTTCGCTCTTCACGCGCCGCGCCTTACCGCTTTGATCTTTTTTGGCGTTAGCGCTGCATGTTCACTGGCGGTCGACCAACAAGTGACTCAGTGCGAGACTGATACCGACTGCGATCGCTTTGGCAACCATCCTACGTGTCAACAAGGTGTTTGCGTCGATTCGGGACTAGGCCCGGAAGGATGTTTTTACGGAACGCCTTCGACGCCCGAAGATTTTGCAAATCAGTGCACCACGTCCAAAACGTATCAGTTTGACAACTGCCTTCGGCTTGGACTTTGCGACGATGCAATGCTCGGTGCTGCAATGTTAAAGACACTACCGCCAGCTGATTTAGGCCCCGTGCCACCGCTGTTAACCAACCAGCCAGTTCCAACAACCAATTGCGCCGATCTGCCGAATCCGATTTACATCACAGGATCGACCAACCTAGTCCCTTTGATCAAGGCCGTGCAACCGTTGCTGCGGGCCGGTTCACCGTCGTACACTGCAGTGTTTGCACCGCAAACGTCGTGCAAAGGTGCAGCCGCAGTTTACGACCCAGATCCCGCAAAGCACATTATCAAAAACATCACCAATAACGGGGCTTTTCATTACGACGCCGCGGGCAACCAAACCTTTTGCCTGTTGGATACCGCTGGTAACCTAGTGGATGTCGGCCAATCCGACGTGTATCCGTCTTCGTGTGGCTATGCGCCGATCGCCAACGTGGCCGACTTCGCAGGGCCAATCCAGGCGATTGTTTTTGTGGTTCCGGCCAGTTCAAAACAAACAACGATTAGTGCGGAGGCGGCGCACTTGACCTTCGCTGTCGGTGGCGACGGTGGCAAGACCGCACCGTGGACGAATCCTCGCTTCTTTTTCATCCGAAGTTCCGGCACAGGCACAACGCAACTTACCTCCCGAGTCATCGGCCTTGATCCGACCAAGTGGTGGGGCATCGATCGCCTATCCGCAACCAATTTAGCTGCTTCCATGGAATCCATCGATCCGCTCGCCGCCGAGGCTGTCCTTGGCGTTATATCCAGCGATTTTGCCGACAAGAAACGCGCTAATCTGCGCGCCTTAGCATTTCAGCAGCAGGGCCAAAAATACGGATATCTCCCCGACTCGACACCTAGCTCTTTCGATAAAGCAAATGTTCGTGACGGCCACTATCCGAACTGGGGCGCAATTCATTTCTTGGTGCCAACCGTTAACGGGGTACCATCGGTGGCTGCTAGAGCGCTCCTCACCAGATTCACGTTAGCCAACTTAGACAAGGATCTGATCGGAGCAATTGTAGACGCGGGCTTTGTGCCAGCCTGTGCAATGAAAGTCTCGCGTACTACCGAAGTAGGGCCGATGAGCACGTACCAACCTAGCTTTGGTTGCGGCTGTTACTACGATAGTTTGGTCAACACCGCTTCGAGTTGCAAAGCCTGTACTACGGCCAACGATTGCACCGGCAGCAACAAAGCCTGCAACTACGGATTTTGCGAAAAGCAGTAGCGCATCGCGGCACGTCACACAATTGCCGCGGTGAGTGAAAGTAGCGGCCGCCAGTAAGTGCGCCCGAGTAATACCCCTGGTTCGCCGACGACTCCAGAGGCGCAGCAATTTGCGCCTCAAGCAATCATCCCATCGCGTAGAAAAATTCTTCACGCACCACTTTGTCATCGGCAACTTGAAATACGCCAATTTCTTCCATGGTGAAGCGTTTGTCGCCCATGTGTTTGGCAGTGATGTCGTAGATAAAGCGAACGGCGAATTTGTCTTCGCCATGCGGAAACGGGCCATGAACTTCAGCGCTGTGAATCGTGTGATTGTCCTGCCACCAGGCAGATTTGGCGCGAACCGCTTCGATGCCATGCTTGGCGCGATCTTGGCCAGGCGGTGAGCCGGCTTCGACGCTGACAATTGCTTCCGAGTACAGCTCATCGATAGCCTGGGAATTTTTGCCTTCTTTAACCAAGGCTACTAACTTTTTGCCGATTTCATGTGCGTTCATATCTGTGCTCCTGCGCCAAAGAATTACCGTTGCGTACCAAAGCTAACACAACCGACACCTTACTTGCGCACGATGCACGGGCGATGGCTGCAACGCGGCATCCTATTCTGCCAATCTAAATTCTCGCCGATTCCAATGAAAGACTCGCCCTGGTAGCGCGGCCGGCGCGAGGCTACGATCCGGTCATGTCACCCAACGCAACAAATGATGGTTCCGATTTTCACTATGATGTTGTCATCGTCGGTGGCGGCCCAGCCGGCCTCGCCGCTGCGTTAGCACTTGGTCGCGCGCGTCGCAGGGTGCTGCTTTGTGATGCTGGGCCTCGTCGCAATGCGGCTGCGTCACACATTCATAATTTTGTTACCCGCGACGGCACAACGCCTAGCGAATTTCGCCGCATTGGCCGAGCGCAACTCGAACCGTACGCGAACGTGGCGGTGGCCGAAGCGGCAGTCGAAGCAATTACCGGGTCATGTGGTG
>JAYWHS010000854.1:0-2583 GCA_043777635.1 Kofleriaceae bacterium
CCCGAATGACATAACAGCACGAGTTGATCTTTGCTCAGTCGCATACGTGCAGCGGTTGGCTGATCAAAGACATCACAGACTTTGCCGATCTCGGCAAAATGATTGCCACCACCGATGGTGCCCAGCGCATTGGCAAATCCAATGTACGGACAACGTTGTGGTGGCGCCGATGGCGGTACGTCGCCCGCATCGTCGATAAAATTGACTAGGGCTGCGACCGTTGCTGGTAACTCGAATTGCAAAAGGCTTTTGATGCCGTGTTGCCACACAGCTTGCACGAGTTGTTCGGGCTCGTGCTCATCGCCAAGCAGCGTTGGCGGCATGCCATCGAATTGTTGTTCTAACCGCCGCTCAATTTGCGCAGAAAATTTCACTTTATCGAGTACCACCACCAACGCACCACAGCCGGCATCGCTGCCGACTAAGCGAGGACGAATGGTTTGCGAAAAGCCAAACGCTGCGCCGATAGGGTAGGTCGGGCCTGGATGCAGGTCCGGCATGCCGATAGCTGCGATGCAATCAGGTAGTTGCGCGGTCTGTTCGAGTTGCCGCACAGCTTCGCCTTCGAGCCAAACTTGCGGAGTTGCAATGATGCGTGACGTGTTCATGCCAGGTGCTAGAGCAGGAAATGGGCCACTGTTAAATATACGAAATCATTGAATGTCATTCCAGTATTAGGTTCTCGATGCACCATTTAATTGGTGCGTCGTGCTTTGAATTGATACATAATGCACCATGCGCAAAACGTTGGTGACTTGGTCCGATCGCGGCGTCATCGGACCAACGCCTGGCCATCACACAGCGCGGCCAAACAATGATCGCGGTCCAGTGATGCGCTTGATCGAACAGCCGGAGTCGCACGATGTCTATGAGCGCGTGGTGGTGTTGGCCACCGCCGAAGGCGAACAACCAGCGCAAGCATTGGTGAAAGAACTACGGGTCCATATACCTGACGTGCAGCTGCAGCGCGTCACGCTGCGCGATCCTTCCGATCACGCCGAGCTGTTTGCCGCGCTTGAACCAATTGCGCAGCGGCTTAGCGATGTCGCAAATCTCGATATCTTGTTGTCCGCAGGCACACCGCAAATGCAATCGCTGTGGTTGATCTTGGTCAAAGCCGGCTTGCTGCAGGCGCGCATGCTGCAAGTAATCCCAGCGGCATTTGTGCCATCCGTGCATCCACGTGCGGTGCGCGAAGTGAAACTTGATATCGAAGGTTTTCCTGAGATTCGAGCGTTGCGTGACGAAGTGGTGCGGTTGCGCGCGCATGCTCGCATCTTGAACGGTCATCTGATCGGCGACAGCGAGCCGATGCGTGAGTTGGCCAAGCGGTTGGCGCGGGTTGCTCCAACGGATCTGCCGGTGTTGATCTCCGGCGAAACCGGCAGCGGTAAAGAATTGGTAGCGCGTGCGGTGCATGCCAACAGCCGTCGCGCCGACGGGCCGATGATCACGGAGAATTGCGGCGCACTTAGTGAAAGCTTGTTGTCGAGCGAGTTGTTTGGCCATGACAAAGGCGCGTTCACCGGGGCCATGCAAGCCAAACGTGGGCTGTTTGAAATGGCGCATGGCGGCACCCTGTTTCTCGACGAGATCGGCGAGCTGAGTCCGCGCGTGCAAGTCAGCTTGTTGCGGGTTTTACAAGACGGCACGTTGCGGAGGTTGGGATCTGAAAAGTCGATTCGCGTCGACGTTCGCATTGTGGCGGCAACGCATCGTGATCTGCAGGCGATGGTGCGCGCCGGCAGCTTTCGTGAAGATCTGTACTACCGCTTGCGAGGTGCCACTTTGGTGGTGCCGGCACTGCGCGAGCGCATCGCCGACCTCGATGCGCTGGTTTCGCATTTTCTGGCCGAAGTCGGCAGTAGTTTGCGAATTACCCGCGAAGCCTGGCGCGTGCTTGTTGCCTACGGTTGGCCGGGCAACGTGCGTGAACTGCGCGCCGAAGTGTTGCGCTGGCATGTGTTCTGCGATCGTTGGGTTCGGCCCGAGGATCTTGATCCAAAGCTGCTCAACGCCGAGCCGCTGGTCGTTGCGTCGCCGCGCACAGTCGAGGTCCGTGAGCTATCGGTCGTGGTCGCCGATGCCGAGCGCACTACCATTGCCGCTGCGTTGACTAAGGCCGACCACAATCTATCGCGGGCTGCTGCAATGCTTGGCATCGATCGCAACACGTTGAAGCGCAAGATCCGCAACTACGACATCGCGCACACTCACTTGCCGCCCGGTCGGCCTAGTTGAAAGCGGATGCGGACTGGCGGACTGGCGGACTGGCGGACTGGCGGACTGGCGGACTGGCGGACTGGCGGACTGGCGGACTTTCGGGCCAATGCGCCATCAAGTGAGTTCTGCAGATAATGTAGGCAAGGCACGGAAGCGGCGGGCACCGGCCACCCACAAGATGGCAGGTGACTGTGAGGGAGTGTCGAGAGCGCCCGGTTCAACGCCGCCCCAGTGGTTCATTCCGGGCCCACGCGCTAAGCGCATCTCGCCATGCTCGGGTGGCGCGAACGTCACGAGAGAACGGTCACACTGCCATCGCAGGGGGTAGGTGCCTCGCCGCTGGCATCATGCCACCACCAA
>JAYWHS010000855.1:0-2576 GCA_043777635.1 Kofleriaceae bacterium
TGGCCCGGGTACGCTTCATGTGCGGCCACCAACTGCACTTCGTAGGTGTTTTGTCCGCGCAAGTACGATTCAACGCGGTCTTTGTCCCAGGTTGGATCAATCGGGTCGACATAATACGTCGAGCGCCAAGTTGGCAACTTGAGCAAAATCCCCGGCGCCAGATATTCAGCCGCCGACGAGCCGCGTTTGAATGCAGGCATCGGTTCAACCGCTAGCGTTTCTTTAGGCGGCAACGCCAACAAGTCATGCTTGACGATAAACGCTCGCAGCGCGTCGAGATTACTGGCATGTGAGGCCACTAGCTCGGCCGGCTTGGCATGATCTTTCGCCAGTTCATCTTTGACGCGATCGAGGGTCTTTTTCTGCGTCGCTGCATCGGCGGTGGCCGACGGAATTGGTTCTTTAGGCCAAAGTTGGCCATGCAGCTTACGCGCTACCTCATACAAGCCCCGCTTCGCGACGACAAAGGCTTTGTCCGCGCGCACGACTACCTCGGCCGTAGTCAGCGAGGTCTGCAACGCTAACGGAAATTTCTTGGCGTAAAGCTCGGCACCCAGGCGCCAATCACCATCGGCGCGTTTGACCAGCGTGGTTTCGAGGAAGACTTGGTACTTTTTTAGCGCGGCAACCGCTGCAACCCGGGCTTTTTCGCCAGCTTTGTCGCTACCCGTGAAATCTTTGAGTTCGGTTTCGAAAAACTCGATGCGGCCTTGGTTGCCCTTGACGGCTTGGTCAAACACCTCTTTGGACGGGTGCCGCTTGCCATTGGCTAAAGCCTTGCGCTCAACGGCAAGGTAACCAGGCAGCGCCAGCAGTTGCGCGGTTACGCTTTTGCGACGTGCAGGCTCCGGTGCAAAATCGCCGTGAATAATATCGCCCAGGCGGCCAGCGACAATTTCACGCGGATCATAGACCGGGAACGAATCATTGAGGCGTGGGTCAGATTCCCAATCTCGGATTTCGCGCAGATACAACAGCTCCAACGCGATGCCATCGCTCATGATCTGTTTATCAATTTCTTCGTCGAGATTGGCAGTCGCAACGGCAGTCACCGATTTTTGCAGCGCCACCAATTCACGCTCACGAGCCTGCAAGGCCGCAGGCTTGTGGTCGGGCAGTTTACCATCGTAACGATGCTCACCCATAAACGTTGCGAGATGCGGCTTGGCGCGAAATAGGCCTTCAAGGTATTGCGCCGTGAGCGTTGCGACCGTGGCCGGTTTCGCTGCAACCAGCGATGGGGCCACCGCAATCGGCAGGGTTACAAGGAGCAGAGACATGAGCTGGGATTTGCGCATCGTCGCGAGTGAATCACACCTTCACCGTAGACATGGCCAACGTTGCGCGCAAAAGCATGCACAAGCTAGCGCCGACACCGCGCAGCTACCCTTGTGGGCTTAACCCGGCCTGGGCCACCCGTTGCGCGGCTGCTGCGAACGCGGCGCTTTCGTGCGCAACCGTGGCTGCAGCGTCAGTATTGGCGTTGCCTTGCCGCATGCGCGCATACACGCCCTCGGCAATCGCTGCGAGACGAAACAATGCAAACGCAACGCAGAAGCTCCAGTTCGGAATTTCGGTGAGGCCACGTGCAGCGCAATACCAGCCGACAATTTCACGCTCGCTGGGGATCCCCAGCGCAGCCAGGTCGTGGCCGATAAGGCCAGGCACGCCACGTTGTTCGCGCTTTAGATGAAATGCTAAACAGTGATATGCCACATCGGTAAGTGGGTCACCGATCGTCGACAATTCCCAATCGAGCACCGCGATCACGCGCGGCTCGGTTGGATGAAACACCATGTTGTCGATGCGAAAATCGCCATGCACAATGCCAACCTGCGTTTGCGCCGGCACATTGCGCGGCAACCAATCGAGCAGCCAATCCATCGCTGGCAGCTCACGAGCTTTGCTGGCTTGATACTGTTTGCTCCAACGTGCAATCTGCCGTTCCACGTAGCCTTGCGGCTTGCCGTAATTTTCCAGGCCACGCGCTACCCAATCAACGTCGTGCAACGCGGCTAGCGTTGTGATCATCGATTGATACGCAGCGCGCCGATCGGCCGGCGTCATCGTCGGCAATGCCGGGTCGCGCAAGATCCGACCATGCACATAGTCCATTACAAAAAATGGTGTGCCAAGGATCGCCGGGTCTTCACACAACAGCGGCGCCTGAGGCACCGGCACCGGCGTGGTGGCTAACGCGGTGGTGATTTGATATTCACGTTCAATCATGTGCGCTGTCGGCAGCAGCGTACCGGTTGGCTTTTTGCGCAACACCCAGCGGCCGTGATCGGATTGCAAAAGATAGGTTGGATTGGATTGGCCACCGTCGAATTGCAGCACGCGCAAAGTATGGTCGATACCGTCGATGCGGCCGGTCAAGTATGAGGCCAATGCCGCAACATCAAGCTTCTGCGCACTACGCATGTCACGCACCACACCGGTGGCGGTGGTGTTGGCGGTATCAGCCGCCACTTTTTTGCCAGGGCCAACTTGCTCGGCCAATTCTTGCTTGGCGATCGATTCCAGATGTACTTCGTCGGGACCATCGGCCAGGCGCAACGCCCGAGCGCCCGCCC
>JAYWHS010000856.1:0-2575 GCA_043777635.1 Kofleriaceae bacterium
ATTTTGCCGACGACGATCTATTCGAAACCGATTTGCGCGAACTGCTTGCCAGTGCAGGTGTTGCGGTTCGTGGCGGTATCATCAAGCCGCAGGCCATCGCCCAGCTCGGCCGCAACGTAATGGTACACGGCTACGATGCCGACGACATGTTGCCTGAGTTGCGTGAACTAACCTGGCGGCGCGGCGGCAAAGCGATTCACAACGGCATTCACCTGCACGATCAGGTCGGTGTGCTCGCAGTATTTTCCGTCGATGCTGCGCAACGCGAGCAACTTGCGGAGGCGCTGTGGATGTTGCCCGACATCGCGGTGACTGCACGCGGCAGCGAGGTGATCGCCTGGATTGCAATCAACGGCACAGCCGGCGAACCGGTCGCGCTCGATACAGTTACTCGACAACTTTCTGCATTATCAGCCCAATTCAACGCCACGTTCACCGGCGAACTGGCGACCTTCAATGAGGCAGCTACGCCAGCCGCCAGCGTCGCCGCACGCCTCGCTGCGATCACCGATGCCATGCAACACGCGACGCCATCAAGCAAGGTGTGGGTGTGGGCCAAACTGGCAGATGCCGACGCTGCAACAAGGTTTGCAACGACCATTGGCGCTGCAGCAACTACGGTCGATGAGTATCTATTGTGGCCGCAAGCGCGGACCAGCGGGTTGCTTGCCCGCATGCTCGCCGCCGGTGGCACCGTCGATTGGTTTGAATGCGACCGGCTATCGTTCGAAGGTTATTGGTCGCCAAAACCTGTGGCACCACAGCGTGGCAGCAAGGCGGTCAAGCCCACGTTGCCCTTCGATGCCCAGTCGATCGCCGATGAGCTGCGGGCCCGGCTTGGCGCTAGCGCGACCATCACCGTCGAACCTGTTTGGAATGGCCTGCAAGCCGTGATCACCGACGCTGATCCAGCGCAAACCTTGCTCGCACTTGGCGGGATTGCCCATGGCCGCGACATCTCAACATGGATCACCGCGCAACCCGAAAAGCCGCTGCGCGACCAGCTTACCCGGCTGCGCCGTGATGTGGCGGCGCTGCAAGCCGAGTAGCCGCGCCCGCGCATAGATACAATCTGCCATCCCAGCTTTCTCGCTTGCAGGTTCGCTGTGATTTCGCGTTAGCTCGCGCCATGAAACGTTTGCGTGTGGCCGTAACAATCTTAGTGCTTGCCGTTGGTCTCGCTGCTTGCGTGAGTTCGCCGAGCAAACCAGCGACGTTGCCTCCGGATGCAGCCGAAGCCTCGGCCAAACTCGATCGCTATATCGACCAAAGGTTTGCCGCTACAGCGGCCGACACCGCCGAGCTGGTAGCTTATTTCGAGGCTCACGGCCAAGACGCAACCGCCGTCGAAGCGCTATTGCGCGGCCAACGCGCAAGCTATCCAGTCTTGGCATGGACACCTGGTACACTGTCGAGCGCAAATCCGATCGAGTGTTTTCATGTTGATTATGCGTCGGTGTATTACGCCTACGTTCCAACCACGCGCGTTGCATCCAAAGCATCGCCGGTGCTTGTGGTTGGCCACGGCGGCAACTCCAGCATGAGCGCAACGTATGCGCGTGAAACTGCGCTCAGTTACCTCAAAGCCTATCGGCCGCTCGCCGACAAGCTCGGTGCTGTGTTGGTCGCGCCTGCGTCGGAGCGGGGCTGGAGCCCCATTGGCGATTCATTGATCATTTCAACGCTGTCGGATCTACAACGCCGCTTGTGGATCGACGCCGATCGAATCTATCTCACCGGCCAATCCATGGGCGGGCACTTGGCGTGGCGTAGTGCGATGAACTACACCGATTGGTTCGCCGGTTTTGCGCCGATGAGCGGCGGCTACCCGCAGTGGGCCGACGACGCCACGCTGTCAAACTTGTGGGACACCGTCGGCTATTTCACCTGGGGTGCAACCGAACCGTATGACCTCGACAAAACCAACGTCAAACTCGAAGCATTTTTAACCGCCAATCGCTTTGCTTGGACTGGCAAACAAGTAGCCGGCTCGCACCCGATTGCAAGCGGCGAATTCACCGCCATCGCGGCGCTGTTCAGCACGGCTACCCGGCAGCAGTATGCAAAAACCGCCTACTTTCGCGGCACCGGCGCGATGCAATACACCGGCAATTGGAACATCGAAGGTTGGCCGGTTCACACCATCCGCACCGACCGACCGCTCAAATACAATGTGCATCGCTTTTTGCGAATCACACCGCGTAGCGAAGCCGACGCCGGCGTCATTGAAATCAAAGCCCAGGTGCAAGCCAACAATGTGATCGAACTGCGGACCCGCAACGCCCGCCACATCACGGTAATGTTGCACCCAGCAATGGGGCTTGATCTGGATGCGCCGATCACCATCCGCGTCAACGGTGTCGTTGCGTTTGCGGATGTCGTTGAGCGTGACCTAGGCCGGATGCTCGATATGGTGCGTGAATTCGATGACCGCGGTCGGATCTTTCAAGCTTTTGTCGAGCTCGATATCACCACCGACGGCGACGTCGGCCCAGCCTGGGCGCCGTAGGTTGTGCCCAGTGCGACATAGATGTCCGAGCGACCTCCAATTCGTACGGCGAACCGACACTTTCAT
>JAYWHS010000857.1:0-8702 GCA_043777635.1 Kofleriaceae bacterium
ACGGCCTTTCAGGAGGTATTTGAAAGACTCGCTGGGATGGACGAACCTGGAGCATATAGCGTGATGAGCACTGCCCTCTATCACACCGGCAAGGTTTTCGAGAGCAACGGTGCTGCGCCTGAAGTGAGAATTGCGTTCTTAGACAAATACACACAATTACTCGGCCGTTCAAAAGAGCGCGACCATCAGAAAGATGTTTTAGGTGCACTCAAAGAAAAATCGAAACTCGAAGCGGATGCCAAACTTTTCCAAAATGCCATTGCCTCGATAGATGTGTACTTGGCATACGTCGATGGCGGCGATCCAGAGTGGCACGCAGACATCGTTTCTCAAATCGTGAACCAAGCCGAATGGTATCAAGAGCTAGGTAAAACCGCGCATGCTGTAACGGCTTACACTGCGGCTGCCAATCGTTTTTCTTCGACAACCGATGTTGAAGTCCTGGCCCCAATCGCTAGAGCATTAATGGGCAAAGCCAGTCTTTTCGTCGGCGAGGGAACTGTCCTATTGCGGAACGACCAACACGCCGCAGCAAGCGCCAAATTCTCGGAAGCTGGGAATGCATATTATGAGATTGTGTCACGCTGCGCCAACTACTTTCAAAGTGATCCAATCGTCGCCAAGTATTTCCATGCTGCAATTGACCTCGAGGCGAAAGCGCGCATCAGTGAGCTTGGCTCGATGACGTTGGGTAAAGCGAAAAAATAGGCGCGAACGTTTCAGTTGACTAGTTTTTCCGCTGCCTCGCGTCGATTGACGAATTCGATATCTCTAAAATGCTGTTACTATGACCCAATGGAATGTAGCGCGAGAAGGTTTCGGCATGTTCGGTTCGTGGCGGTCGTCTCAGTCGCGCTGAGCGCGGGCTGTATTCATGCAGCGTCGGCGGTTGTTCCAGCTCTCAATGTTCTGCCGCGACAACGTGCATTTAATGCGGATCGAATCACTACGCAAACCAGCATCAGCGGCATCGTTACCCGTGGCACCACTGCGACCGATGGTGAGCAACTCGCGGGAGGGTACGGAATGCGCTTTCGTTCCATTCGCAAAGGCCCGTTTTCACTTCGTCGAAACTCCCATGAACCCAAATCTCCGTTGCTGATTAGTACCCGTCTCGAGGGTGGCACCTGGGGTGCGGACGGCAAATATTTCACCTCAGGAACAACGATAGGGCTAGCCGTCGGTGGACGGTCATGGACATTTGGGTTTAGCGCTGGCGCTGAGTACGGTGGCTTTCGTGTCAGTGACTGGTTGATCCCAGTGAAAGCTCATTTCCTCTATGTTGGCCTAACCCAACTCAATGTCGAAGTGTACGCCGGCAAAAGGTATGGCGAGTTTGCAGATGCAACTGCCAAGGTAAGAGGGTTAGTTAACGCGTATGGCGGAACCGCCAGCATTGGGATCGGTGGCCAAACCCAACGACGCGACACCCATCGACGGGGTATCGCTCTGGGCATTTTTGCCGAGCGCATGGATGGCGTAACCGTGGTCGGCGCATCCCTCCTTTTGCTAGGATCAGAAGGCCGTGCAAGAGCCACGTTCTTGCGAGATTCAGAACAACTAGATCAAGATCAGCGAAACCGCGAAGAGAAAATGCGAGTTGAAGTCGCACGACTCGAATTTATCAAATGTGAAAACGTAATTTCGCGGCTCGTGAACAACACCGGGCGCCCGTACTACGCCTGGCTGTCAATCAACAACACGGTGACCAGTGGCGTTGCACCTCTTTCCGCTGAGATGATTCGGATTTGCAAAGCCGACGCGTGGTCGGAAGCGTTACGCACAGATATCGGTAGCGATGGCGCTCAGGTAGATTCTATCATTGCATTGCAGCCTTTACTGCAACAGGTGCAAGCCTTCCGCGAAGGTGCCACGACCGAACTTGAAGCACGTCAAGCCGAGGAAGAAAGACAAGCAGCGATTCGTGCTGCGGACCAAGCCCGTCGCGAGGCAGAGTATGTTGCGGCTGCCGCTGCAGAGGACCGAGAGCGCACCGCACAGCGCGAAGCAACGGAACGCGAGGCAGCAAAGCCGTACGTGGAAACCGACGAAGACCGCAAACAAGCCGCGAAATTGGCCAAAGAATTAGAAGCTGCAGTCCATCTGTATAGGGAGCTCGTAAAGGAATCAGAGGACTATGCGCATCACAGCCTAAATCGCGGGATGGAACTTACCAATATGATGGTAGTGATGGAATCGTATATTCAATGTCTGCAGTACAAACCGGCGCGAGGTCACTATAATACGTGCATGCGCCCGTCTTTCATGGTCGTTTGGTAATTCACCAACGCGATGCATCCGGTGCGCTCGTCTTTGACTTTTGCTGCCGCGTAGTCGGCGCCGGACGTCATTTTTCAAAACTCTACAAATTCCCGCTCGCTCGTTTTACGGCCACGGCGCACTACTAGTTGCACTGCCTGCCGCCACGCCGAGCATGTCATTCAACGCCGCACCTACGATCATGAACATCACCGATTTGCCGTGGCGATCTGACTTCAGCTTGTCGTCGATAATCATCGTAGCGAGCGGCAATGATAGCGGTTGCACGTCAGACGAAACTCACGGATGCGGGCCCACAACATCACGCCACAACTCGCTAACCAAAACCAAAAGCCGATGTGTAAGCTGCGTAAGGTGAACAAGCCGCCGCCGTGTGGTTGAATAAAAAGCAGCGTGGATGCAGCCAGCACCACGGCCAGCAACGTGAAGATCATAGCGGCGCGAGGTTTTTGATAGGCTGCCAAGACGCCACCAAGCGCAAGGGCAATATTGGCCCACGCTGGGGTCGGCGCTAACAGACCGATACCGAGGCACCAGATACCTGGCATGGTTTGGGTCGACGTTGCATGACCGAACAAGTCGCTGCCGCCGATTTCGACCGCAGGCAAGAGCAATGCGAGCACAAACAACGGGATTGCAATCCACCAAAGCGACAGCTGCGACAACTGCATCCACGTGGTTCGAAACCATGCTCGCACACTAAAAGCGTAGCCCGCTTTTCATTAGATGGGTTGCAACTTCCAAGCCCTGCCACTGGCAGCGTGATCGAACTCATACCGGCTGGCACACCGACACTCATTGATTATTGTGCAAACGCTGCGCTCGTGAACTACAAGGTTTTAGTACGGTGACAGCCGCTAATGGTACAGCTGCGCATCGAGCATTGACGGTACCGTTGATGTGCAATTCATTCGTCGTAGTTGCCAACAGCTTCTGCGGCGCACGGATCATTGTCGGGATCGTGGCCACAAGCCAGCACTCCGGGGCGTGGCCGTTGTGGATCCCCATCGTGATCATTTTCATCAACCGCGCCACGGTGCGGCCCTTCATAATCGCCGTCAGCTTCACGCGCTTGCGCTGCCAACGCTTCGTCTTCGATGAGGCCACCAGCGGCAGCAAGTTGTGCGTTTAGCTCAGGCGAAGCACTAGGAACCAACCCGTGGCGCGCCAAATACGCAACGTAATATTCATCTTCGCGGCGCGCTGCGATGTTGCCGTTTTCAATTGCAGTTTCAAGCAAGCGCTTGAGGTCACCAACCAAGCGGCTGGGCGCTAACTCAAACGACGCCATGATTGCATTGCCAACGCCGCCCGGCAGTGGTGGCAATTTGGCATCGGCTTCGGCTAAACGCTCCACGCGATCGTGCAGCGCACTGATCTGTTCGAGCAATTGTTTGCGTCGGCCCGGCCGCTTCGACGTGATATCAGCGCGCGACAAATCGAGCAGGTCGATCAAATGCGCTTCCATGTCGCGATGAAACCGCCGCACTGCACTGTCGGTCCATGACGTGCTGTATTGGCCGGTCCGCAGATGATTGCGAACCAAGAACCGAATGGTGTGGCGCTCGTCGCGATCAAACGCCATGCGCTGCACGACTTTCGAACATGCGCGCGCCGACTTCAGCGTGGCCATGAAAATGCACACCACCTTGGGTAAACGTGCGCGTTGGCACTTTACCGATATCGTGAAACAACGCGGCCCAGCGCACCAGCGGCCGACGCACGGTTTGCTTCACCACTTGTTTGGTGTGCGCCCATACGTCTTTGTGTTGCCGATCGCCTTCTTGCAATAGATCGACGGTGGCCGTGAGTTCAGGAAACAACACCGCCATCATGCCGGTTTGGTTGAGCCATTCGAGCGCTTCGTCAACTTCGCGGCCCATGACCAATTCTTCTAAGGCACGGCGCACGCGCGGTTTGTCTGCGGTAGCCAAGCGGGGTGCGGCATCATGCGCTGCGCCCATCACCGAATCTGCTGGCCAACGCCCGCCATTGTTGGCGATCGCTGCGGCTACTTCGAGATACACCACCGGATCCGCATCACCGAGCGCGCGAATACGGGCCCCGGCATCGTGGCCATCGGACCCGGGGCTAGTGGGCGGCGTGCGCTGTGAAGAATCCGTCACGGATCAGGGTCCTACTCGGTTGTGGTCACAGAGTCAACGCCGTGGCGGGTCGAGCTGCACTGCCCCGATGCAGCCGCAACGCATATGCTAGCTTACAAAGATGACTGCTCTCCGCAATTTTTCAGTACCGTTCGCAGCGTCGATTTGGCTATCCGCCTGCGCCATTGCATCGACGCCACAAAAAATAAGCAACGCACCGACCACGACGAAACCCACCTCCGCTGACGAACACCGTGAGCATGATCATCAAGGTCACCACGGTGACGGTCAAGGTGGCATGCAGCACAGTTTCACCGGGCCCGAGCAGTGGGCCAAAGTTTTTGACGACCCAGCCCGCGATGTCTGGCAAAAACCCGACGACGTAGTTGCGTTGATGGGGATTACCTCGGCCATGACGGTCGCTGACCTCGGCGCAGGCACCGGCTATTTCACGGGTCGCTTGGCCCACGCTGCGGCTACCGGCCGCGTGCTTGCCGTCGATGTTGAACCTTCGATGGTTGAGTATCTCAACGCCCGCGCGCTGCGCGATGGTTGGCGCAACGTCACTGCACAGCTCGCCAGCGCCAACGACCCAACGCTACCAGCAGCGCATGTCGATCGCATTCTGATCGTCGATGTTTGGCATCATCTCAGCGAACGCCGGGCATACGCAGCCAAACTTGCCCAGGCCCTCAAACCAGGTGGTGCGGTATTTGTGGTCGATTTTGAGATGGACTCACCCATGGGTCCCGGCAAGGCCCATCGCATCCTACCGGCGGCCCTCGCCGCAGAATTACAAACCGCTGGGTTGACCACGTCAATCGCAACAGAAACGTTGCCGCACCACTACATCGTGGTCGGTCGCAAGCCCTAGGTAGTACTACTTGGCGTCTCGAGTTTTACATGCCAAGGTCGCGCATGCGTTTAACGTTACTAGCAGCGGCGCTAAGCTGTGCCTCGTTTGCCTGCGGCTCCGATACGGTCACACCACCAGCATCCACGGAGCTCGGTGGCGACCGCCCAACAGAACTGCGTGTGCCAAAAAAACTTGAAAAGGGCAAACGTTACCCACTCGTGATAGTCCTACATGGCTACGGTGCCGACGGCTTGCTGCAGTACGCCTATTTCGGCGTACGTGGTTGGGTCGATCGCAATGAAGCATTTGGCTTGGCGCCCGATGGCCTCATCGACGACACCAACCGGCAATTTTGGAACGCCGACCCGGCCTGTTGTGCCTTTGGCAGCCAAAAGCCCGACGACTCAGCTTACCTCGCCGGCCTCATCGACGAAGCCATTGCCAAATGGCCGATCGATCCAAAAAAAGTATTTATTATCGGCCACTCCAACGGTGCATTTATGGCGTACCGCATGGCCTGTGACCACGCTGACAAAATCGCAGCCATCGCTGGCCTCGCTGGCGCTGCCACATCGGTGCCAGCGCAATGCAATCCATCGCAACCGGTTTCCGTCTTACACATGCATGGCACAGCAGATACCATCGTGCCTTACGCGGGCGGCGGCATGTTGACAGCACCAGGCGCGATCGCCAGCGTCGCCTACTGGGCTGGAAAAAATGGCTGCGGTACCACGACTACCACCGGCGCTACGCTTGATCTTGATAACGGCGTTAGTGGAGCTGAAACCCAAGATGTCAAAACCAACGGCTGCCCAGCCACCGGTGCAGCGGACCTTTGGTCCATGACCGAGTCATCTCATATCCCAAGCGTCGGCGATAATTTCTCGCCTGCAATCGAGCAATGGTTGTTGGCCCACGCTCGGCCGTAATCACGTACAACTACGGGCAGCTCGTGCCGGTTGGACACGCCGGCGTACATGCCCACCAACAATCGGCATCGTTGCAGCCTGCGAGCCCGTCTTGATCGGTATCAACCGCAGCTTCGGCCCCCAGGCAGGTTTGCTCTTTTGCACTGGCGTAGCCGTAGTGGAGTTCACCGTACATACCAGCGTACGTACCCAACCCTGTAATCCCGCCGGTCGCAGGAGTGTCAGCCAAGCAACCAGCGTAACCAGTGAGGCCGCCGCACGTGAAACCATTGAGTACGGCGGCCTGTGCCGTCACGCTTCGATCGCGGCTTTCCCACGTTGAACCGCCGTTGATTTCCGACAAACTACATAACAAGCTGCTTCGACTGGACCACGCAACGCACTGGTCAAAGTCTAAAACGATGTTGGCCCGCAACCAAACTCCTGCGACTAAATGAAAGTTGCCATCGCTCAAACAACCACACGTCCGATCGAAAAATAATCGTCGATACGTCGGATTAAATCGATTGTACGAAGGTGGCGCTAGAGCAATTTGTATCCACGATGTATCTGCGGACCCGAGGCGAAACGTACCTGCAGCGCCAATTTGAACCAGCGCGGACCTCGACGGGTCCCAGCGAAGTTGATCATACACGCCTTGCACTGGACCGCCCGATACCAACTCTTGCCACACAGGCGTGAGACTATTCCGTTGCTCGTCCGACAAGAACATGGTGCGGGCCACACTGCCTCGAATCAATCCAACCAAGCCTTTGCGCTTAGGATCATACGCGATTCGATAGAAGGAATTGATGATGGGATTTGTCACTACTTGACTACCATCTATTCGATACAGTTCCGGTTGATAACCAACGTTTGGGTAAACCACCGTAGAAGTTATGAGCGTTTCACGATCGGTAACAATCAGTTCGTTTACATTCATCAGTACGCTGCGTGAATCGGATCGCTGCCAGCTGCCGCCACGGTTCTGCGCCAAGGTCTCGCGACCTGTGAACACCAAAAACTTGTCCGTGGTTCGATCAAACACCGCCATGCCACCAGCTGCAGGTGCGGTGCGTTCCGGGGCAGCGACAAATCCGGTTCTTGACCACACCATCGGCGTGATCGAACAGTAGTAAAAATCGCAATTACCCTCGCAGTTGTAATAACCTTCGCTACACGCGGTCAGTTCGACAACTTTTTTCGCGACCGAATCATACACCACACTACGCAGCGTCGTTTGATTGGACACACCGGCATCCCAGGTGTTCACTGGCGGCAGCGTAATCCACATGTCTTTTTGTAATTTATAAGCCGGGTGCTGATCGAAGGGGAAAATCAAACCTTCATCTTGACTACGGTCGTAGATGGCCTGCCCGTTGAACCCGGACATACCGGGCGGACGCGGCAAGTTAGCCATAGGCAGAAATACGCCAGCGTCAGCCGACGTTGGATCGGTGGACAGCGACCACGATAGATATCGACCAGTATCCACAACCACAATACGCATTTGTTCATGCTGATAAAACGCCAGCAAACCATTGGTAAGCGTGAAATTCGCCGGCACGACAACCGGCACATCTCGCCAGCTGGTGCCTTGCCATACCGCGACGGTAATTTGCGGAGTAACAAATTGCCCAAAGACCGTTTGCGAAAACGACAGCAACCATATTTGCTGGTGGTCAGTGTCATACACCAATGCACCATGTGAGCCAAAACCGCTGGACACCAGCGGCCCGGCGCGATCCACGATGGCCCAGGTCGTCCCGTCGTGGAGCCAGGTAATCCGCGGGCAACTTGGTGCAATACAATCGCTGCCCACGTACATGGTCTTGCCAGTGGCTTCATCCAGGACCAGCGTCGATGGTCCCGGATTCACGGGGTGGATCCCGATGAAATTCTGGTTGATGGTTTCGATTGCGCAACTTGAATCGCAGCCATCATGATTCACCAGATTGCCGTCATCGCATTGCTCGCCTAAAAATACATCCACTTGGCCATCGCCACAAATTTCGGTTGAATCGCAAAGATCTGAACAACCATCGGCCCGGGTCCGGTTGCCGTCGTCACAAACCTCACCTTGCTCGACTACGCCATTACCACAACCCGGCAGCAAACACACCTGATCAAAGCACCGGCCAGTTCCGCCATTTTCAAGTTCACACGTTGCATCTTGGACCTTGCCTTCACAAGCTGCGAGTTGCGATGGCAAAACACAACTTTGATGCACTTGATCGCACGCAAGACCTTTGCCACAAACCCGGCCGTCGTCACACGTAACTAGATTCGAGCGAATGCAACCGACGAGCAGCGAGATACCCACCCCAACTGCCACCACCATCGCCCAAGCCCGCATCGATTTGCGCATACCGCATTTTACACATCTTGCGCTAGGATGGAAAGCACGTAGCGGTGGTTGCGCGATGCGACCATTTCGTGGGGTTGTGGTGTAGGTATTAGCGGCCTTGATGTCGGCTATAGGCATGCGCAACTTCAACCGCCTGCATCGCGGTGGCGCGTAAATCGACCAGATGTGTCCGAGTTTCGGACGAT
>JAYWHS010000858.1:0-2571 GCA_043777635.1 Kofleriaceae bacterium
GAAAATCCAAACAGCCGTCAAAGCCTATCGACACCTGCAGGCAGCGGAGGCGAAATTCCTTGATGCGCTCGCGGCGAATAAAGCGCAAGCGGCGCCATCCAAAGCGGCTGGGCATGCGCCAGCGCCCGAGCCGCTTGTAGTCGCAGGCTCGAAGCAAAACAGTTCATCGACGTCGATTGGCAACGACGAATCTACCGGACTATCGACCGAGGATGCGCGGCCGATTGCAGCCGATCACAGTTTACGCGTGGCCAAACCCGCCGCAAAAGCATCTACAAAAGAACCAGACATCGTAAGGCCTCGACACGTAACCGAACTAGATGAAGCAATTTTGCTTAAAGTAGTTACACTTGACCCTGTCGAAGGACGCAAACTGATCAACGAATATGGTCACGACCTTTTGGACTATTTGGCAGTAAATCCTTTGACAACATTAAATGAGCTTGCTCGTAATTTGTCGCGTCTGCGGAATCAGGTAAAGAATCGTGTTTTGGGACTTTATGACCAGCTTGATACGAGCGTGGCACCCAAAGGTTGGCAATTCAGCGATCGAGGAGTGGAAGTTGAGCTGGACGGTACACGGAAGCTGGCGACAACGGTGACTGGGCCCAACGGAGCTACTGGTTTTTTTGAACGCGCCTACAATCCCAAAACGAAAGAACTGGAGTTGCGCATGGCTTTCTTGAGGTTGAGCGGCAAGAATCTCGAACTGCCCAACGTAGTCGGCAAGCAAAAAGCTTGTCCCGCCATGCTCGAAGGAAAAGGCACACCGACGGTGCAATATGTCACGCTATATCAAATGAAGAGGCTGGGGGTTCCGCTAGGCGGCGCTGGAAGCGGAGCGGGAGTCAAAAAAATACATTTGAGTGATATCCAAAATATTGAAACGATCGTGCATCTACATTACCTGTCTACGAGATACGGTGGTGATATTTCAAACCTTGCACAGCACACCGCTTCGGTAAAATATGCAGAGACCACAGCCATTCAATCCGGCTACGTGCGTTCAGGCGATGTCGCGATTACAGGCGGCAGCGAGCAGCCAATTTCGCGGTTGATGGAATTTCAAGAAAGCAGCGACTCTTCAAGACGCGCGGAAAATGACCAAATCTTAAAGAAATATGGATTTGACCGGAGTACCTCAATGTTCATGTCGTTTGATATCGATTTCCTAGTTGAGCAATCCAAGTGAGCTCATTAAACTTAGTGTTTGTGTATTCGCGCGACGTAGCGAGCGATGATGACGTTTCTTCGTTTGTTAAAGCCTTGGGGCGTCAACTCAATATGAAAATAGAGTCACGGCGTGAGCATCTTGTCGACGCGGTGTCGGTGTTGGCGGACTTTTATATTCTAGCTGGGTTCGATTGCGAGGTTGAGTTGCTGCGATGTCCGGAACCCGTACGCGCGGACATTGCCGCCCGACTCGTACCGATCAATGCGAGCCGACCAAAGATTTTTCAAAAGTTATTGGAACGCTATTGTGTAGCTGCCGCCATCGATTCGATGTCGATTGCTGAGTGGGGTGCCGACCCGCGCCCAGGCGTTGCGGGAATCTTCGGCCGCAAAGACGTAGCTGAAGACATCTGCGCAACTCAAGAATTTCTATCGTCCGAGCGATATGCGTATTTGAAATGTCCGTTGACTGCAGATCTTCCGGCGTTTCTTGTTGCGTATTTGATGGCTTCACGGCGCCATCTTCATGGCGCACGGTGCGCCAGCAAATGAACCGAGGCCGGTGGTCGGGCGCCAATACCGTCGACAGCCTAGCCCGGAACTCTTTCGTGGCTTGGCGCAACGATGGCACGGGCACGTTGCCAAACTTTAGGTAGGTTGGGGATCTAAGTAAAGCACCGCCCAAGAATGGTTGATCGCGCAGTGACTGACAAAGTAAAAATTCGACTGGGGCATATTGCGCATGCGACGGATGCGCAGTTGCGGCAGATGGCGGCGATGGGGAGTGATGAGGATTCGAACATTGGGAGCAATATCGTGACGAAGTCGATTGGCTTGGTCGACGAGCATCCGTTGTTACGGCAATTATATTATGGTGTGCGAACCGGGAAAAAATTGCGGCGCTGCTGCCTGAAATGGCAGCGGCCGGGAAGGTGTCGAGCGACTTGAGCAATCGCTGGATCAAAGTTGAGCGCTTGGCCGCATCGGCGCTCAAGCTTGGCGGCGAACTCACGGGTGCAACGGGAAGCATGCTCGTGGGCGCTGGCGTCAACCACGTTGTGCGGCGCGGCATGGGCGAGAAAGTTGGCGACCCAAGCCAGGTTACCGCCGAAGAATGGCTGATGCAGGGCGCGGCGCTGGCGCTGGGGCATGTCTTGATGACGCGCGTTGGCGCAATGCGCAATGCGATCGCCGCACTTGAAGGCGACCGCGTTCAAGCGATTCGAAATCATGCCGCGGCGGCGGAGTTGCGAACGCAGACGGAGGCATTGCAACACGCCGCTGAGCTGCTGAGCAGCGCCGATGCCTCGCCTGCGAAAATCCAAACAGCCGTCAAAGCCTATCGACACCTGCAGGCAGCGGAGGCGAAATTCCTTGATGCGCTCGCGGCGAATAAAG
>JAYWHS010000859.1:0-2569 GCA_043777635.1 Kofleriaceae bacterium
GAAAGTTTGCGCAGCCGGCCGACGGGGACTTGCAAGGTGCCACTGACGGCCACCGGGGTGAGGCCGGCTAAGCTTGCAGGCTTGTTGTTCGGCACGACCGAGACCCACGCATTGGCCTGCGCCAACATGTCGGTAATTTCGTCGAGCGGCGCAGCTTTGCGCAACTTGATAGTGAGGGCTTGCGAGTGGCAGCGCATGGCACCAACACGTACGCACAAACCGTCGACGCCAATAGGATTACTGGTGCGGCCGAGAATCTTATTGGTTTCGAGTGGGCCTTTGCGTTCTTCGCGCGAAGTGCCATCGCCTAGATCGGTGTCGATCCATGGCAGCAAATTGCCAGCGAGGGCAAAGCCAAATTCTTTGGTTGGCAATTCACTGCCGCGCAACATGGCGGTGACATTGCGGTCGATATCCAAAATCGACGACGCTGAATCCTTGAGCAAACCGCCAGCTGCACTATGGACCGCACCCATTTGCGAGATCAACTCGCGCATGTTGGCAGCGCCGGCGCCCGAGGCGGCTTGATAGGTCATCGACGTCAACCATTCGATCAAGTCGGCTTTGAACAAGCCGTGCAAGCCCATCATCATCAACGACACGGTGCAGTTGCCGCCGATAAAATTCTTGACGCCGGCGGCTAGCCCGCGATCGATGACATCGCGGTTGATCGGATCAAGAATAATGATCGCATCTTTGTCCATGCGCAGACTCGACGCTGCGTCGATCCAATAGCCTTGCCAGCCCGCTGCCCGTAGCGCTGGGAATACCGCTTTGGTGTAATCACCGCCTTGGCACGAAATAATCGCAGCACACGACTGCAACGCTTTAATGTCGTTGCCATCGAGCAACGTGCCGCCGCCTTGGCCAACCTCGGGCGCTGCGCCACCGGCGTTTGATGTCGAGAAGAATGCCGGTTCGATCAACGCGAAATCGTGTTCTTCGCGCATGCGTTGCATCAGCACCGAACCAACCATGCCGCGCCAGCCAACGAATCCAACTCGCATTGATGTAGTCATGATTTGCCTCGACGCATCCAAGCATAAATTTTCAGCGCCCGCAATTGCGCGCACAAGTAAGAGGCTTACCTACCTCATTGAGTTGCCGTCAAGCGGAAACGAAGCTGCGCGACTTTATGCTACGGTGCTGCGACGATGAGCGTAGGTAGCAACGATTCACCTTTAGTCCTAATTATGGCCGCTGGCATGGGCACGCGCATGAAGAGCGAACTGCCTAAAGTCCTGCACGCGGTGGCGGGCCGTTCCATGATTGGCTGGGTCGTCACCGCTGCGCATACCGCTGGCGCCAAGCGAGTGGTTGCGATCCTTGGTCACAAAGCCGATGTTGTCAAAGCTGAACTCGATCAACGCTTCGGCGTTGGCAAGATCGATGTTGCCATTCAAGCCGAACAACGCGGCACCGGCCACGCCGTGATGTGCGCATTGCCAACGTTGGCGAGCGAAGCCGATGATCGCATCGTGGTCATTTTGAGCGGCGACGCACCGCTGCTGCGCGCCGATCGCATTGCCCAACTTACCGCGGCATGCGTGGCATCGCCGGCAGGGTTGGCGTTGTTGTCGACTGTCCCCGACCGTGACATGCCATATGGCCGCTTGGTGCGCGACGCCAGCGGCAAACTGATGCGTATCGTTGAACACGCCGATGCCAACAGCGACGAGCGCACGATTCGCGACACCAATGCGGGCTTCTACGCTGTGCGCCTCGGCCACCTGCGCGCCGACCTCAACACCATCAACGCCGACAACGCCAAAGGCGAATTGTACCTCACCGACTTAGTGGCACGCGCTGCGCTGCGCGGTGGCGCCACGTCGATCGACGTGCCGTTCACTGAAGTTTCCGGCGTCAACGATCGTGTCGATCTCGCAACGGTCGACCTCGCTGCCCGGCGTCGGATCAACGAAGCCTGGATGCGCGAAGGCGTCACCATGATCGACGCTGATCGCACTTTTATCGACGCTGATGTTGGCCCCATTGGCATGGACGCATGGATCGGCCCAGGCGTTTGTGTGCGCGGCAAATCCTCCATCGGCGCAGGCGCTCGCATCGACGCTGGCTGCGTGATCACCGATACCACCATCGCTGACGGTGCGTACATCAAGCCGTACTCGGTGTTAAGCGAAAGCACGATTGGCCCACGTACGTTCATCGGCCCATTCACGCACTGCCGCCCAGGCACCCAAGTCGATGAAGCCGCGCATCTTGGCAATTTCGTCGAAACCAAAAAGACCCACATGATGGCCGGCTCAAAAGCCAACCACTTGGCGTACCTCGGCGATGCCTCGGTTGGAGCTAAAGCCAACATTGGCGCTGGCACCATTACCTGCAACTACGACGGATTTAATAAACACAAAACCACCATCGAAGCCGGTGCTTTCATCGGTTCGGATTCACAATTGGTCGCACCGGTTACCATTGGCCGCGATGCTTTTGTCGGCTCGGGCTCGACGATTACCAACGATGTGCCGCGTGGCAGCTTGGCCTTAACGCGAGTCAAACAAGTGAACATCGAAGGCTGGGCTGATCGCTTTCGCGAAGCCAATGCCAAGCG
>JAYWHS010000860.1:0-2563 GCA_043777635.1 Kofleriaceae bacterium
CAGTTGCCAACGCTCGGTTGAGGCATCGACCCAGCGGGCGGTGAGTGATTCTTGCGAAGCGACATCGCCGACCAATGGCCAGAACTCGACCGCGCGACCGATCGACAGCGCTGATCCATTTTGTTGGCACAAAATGCCAGGGTCGCGCCAGGCCGTGAGCTCTTGGCGCAAGCGCGGCGGCAGGCCGAGCCCGTGTTCGTCGAGGTCGCCCAACACTCGTTGTAGATCTTGTTCAAGTGCGGCGGGTAAGGCGAATCGATCATGCAGATCTTCGCTCCAATCGATCAACGGTGCTCGATAGTGCGCGACGACACAGCGGGCGATGATGCTGCGAAACAACGCAGCGAGCGCGGCTAACATCGCTGGGTGCGGTGGCATGCGGACCGCCCGAAACTCGACGACGCCCATCTCGCCATGCCGGGTGCCATGCGCCGTGAGCCCAGGATTCCACAGCTTCTCAATATTCAATTCGCTGCGGTGGGAGTTGCCGGCGGTGTCTACCAGTAACGGCGCGAGTGCCTGCCAAATTTGATTGGGCGCAAGTGGTGCAAGATCGGCTTGGTGTTCCAACCAGGCCAACGCCAAGCTGAGTTCCTGATAGCGCTCGCGCGTGCCTTCATCGGGTCGTGGGGCCTGGCCCGACGAGCCGACACAATCACTGGCGAACCAGTACGACAAAGCGGGATGATTGTTGAGGTAGCGCACGACCGCCGGCAGCACATGCGGATAGCGCACAAATGGGCTCGCACCGGGCGATGATGCGCCAAACGTGAGTTGGCCTCCGCCACCCGACTCAATGACATCGCCGTTGTAGCGAAACCGCATCGGCGACAACCCAGCGGCTTGCGCTGCCCGCCATACCGCGCGCGCCTGTTGGGCAAACTCAACTACCGACGCGCACGGTGCCATATTTACTTCGACCACACCCGGGTCCGGCGTCACTGTCAGCAGGGCTGCGGTGCCGAGGCCAGCTTGATTGGGCGGTAATGTGGCGCTATGGCCGATGACGACATCATCGTTGTCGGTGGTCGCTGTTGTCGTGGTGGCCGCTGTAGCCGCAGCGCCTACTTTAATGCCGAAATAGAAACGCGGATTGGCTTCACCTGGATACTGGCGACCAATGAAGCGGGTTGGGACGCTGCGGTAGTGTGCAGCGAGATGCCGGGCGGTGGCAAACGCACGAATGACTTTGTCGCCACCCTCAGCGGCGGTGAGCCAACACGGTTGGTCGGACGTTGCCAGCGTAAATGTCGGTTCGCCACCGACGGTGATTTCAATGCCGCGTCGTTCTAACAGGGCATCGTGGGCTTGCAGTTCGCCAGTGATCGTTTCCACGTCATGCGGGTCGTCGCTCGACCCTTCGCGAACCGCCATTTATTCGCCATCCTCAGCCGGCTGCCAACGCGCAAGTTCAACTGGGGCGACATCAACATCGGCCAAGCGTAAGTCCAGCGTGAACTTGGTCGAAGGTGTTGGTCGGGTACGCGCTGGCCATAGCGATGGCCCTTCATGGGTGAAGCGTTGCGCTCGCCGCGCCGCAGCTTCGGTGCGCGTCAACGGCTCGGTATCAAATCCACGGCCTTCGGGATGCCACACATGATACGCAGCGGCGGCTACCCCGCGTTCAGTTTTGCGATCGATGAGTTCAAGGCGCAACGGATGATGCACGCCAAAGTGCGGATGCATGGCATGCGGCGGACTCCAGGCGCGAAACTTCACACCGGCCACGACGGTATTAGCTTGTGCACCCGGGTGCATGTGTACGGCTACGCCATCGCTGCCGGCATGGCCACCGACGGCGATGATGTGGCGGGTAGGGTCATAGCCGTGCGCGACCAGTTCGATGCGCTCCATCGATGAATCGACATAACGCACGGTGCCCGACGTACCGACTTCTTCGCCGAGTACGGCCCACGGTTCAATGGCGTTGCGCACGTCGATGGTGACGCCTTCGCCGCCAAACTGTCCGACCACCGGACATCGTAGATCGATAAACGGCCGAAACGCCGCTGCCGGAATGCCGAGGTTGTGCATGCGCAGGTAGGCCAGCACCCGTTCAAAATCGGCCCACAGCCAATGCGGTAACAAGAATCGATCATGCAGTTCATCGCGCCAGTCGACCACTGGCGTGGTGATTGGCGTGCGCGCAAAGCCCGCGAGCAACGCCCGGACCAATACGATTTGTGCGGTAATCATGCGCGGGTGGGGCGGCATTTCAAATGCGCGCAGTTCAACCAGCCCTTGCCGGCCAAACGGAGTATTGGGATCACAGAGTTTATCAATCGAGATTTCGGCGCGATGAGTCGAGCCGGTTGGGTCTACCAACAAATGGCGAAAAATCCCGTCGAGCATCCATGGCGGCGGAGCTTGGCGCAACACCCGTGGCAAGGCCAAGGCTAAATCGTCGACGGCGCTGGGCCGGGTTTCGTCGAGCCGTGGCGCTTGCGAGGTTGCGCCAACGAACAAGCCGCTGAACATATACGACAGCGACGGATGCTGTTGCGCAAAACTTACGACGCTTGCCAGCAGATCGGGCCGGACAAAAAATGGCGAGAGCGCCGGG
>JAYWHS010000861.1:0-2562 GCA_043777635.1 Kofleriaceae bacterium
GGCGATGACGAACTGGCAGTGCGCATCGACCAATTGGTTCATAATCGCCAGAAATGTTAACTGTCGCTGCGGCGACAATGCGGCTTCAGGCTCGTCGAGGATGTATAGGCCGTGGGTGCCAAAGCGGTGCAGCGCCAGCGCTAAAAACGATTCGCCGTGCGATTGCGCGTGTAATGACGTGCGACCGTAATGTTCAACAATCCCAAGCTCGTCGATTGTGGTCGCCACGTTAAAAAAACTCTCGGCGCGCAAGAAAAATTTGGTCTTGGGTACCCGGACCCCGCGTATTAGCTTGAGGCTCTTGCCAAAGCCACCGTCGCTGTCCGCGCTACTACGGCTAAAGTTGCTGCTACCACCTGTGGCCGGCATCCCGGCCAAACGTGCAATTGCTTCCATCAGTGTCGATTTGCCGGAGCCATTTTCACCGACGAAGAACGTCACATTGGGATGAAATTCCAGCGACTCTAGTGTAGCGAACGCTGGCACCGAAAATGGAAATTTACGGGGTGCCGGTGGCAACTCACATTCAATGGAGCGAATGAATTGATTGAAAGCCGGCACGGCTTGAGTCTGTCATTGTTTGCATGTGGTTGGCAAAGGTTTGCAACTATCGATGTCGCCGCAAGGCTGGTGATGCATCGGGCGCAATCACACGATCTGATACACATCAGCCCAGCGGCTGCGGACGCTGCCTGTCGTCGGATCGGGCAGCCACTGCATCGCCAACTTACGCGGCACTGGAATGATGCCAGCGGCGTTGCCGGGTTTGCGGTAGGTGCCGAAGACGACGTCCCACACCGGCGACGTCACACCGTGGTTGCGTTTCACGTCGACGAAGTGATGAGTGAAATGATGGCGTCGAGCCCAGCGACCGTAGGCCGACCAGCCAGCATGCACATGTTCTAGCCGGTGCAAGATTTCATACACCAAGTAGAAGCCAATCAGGCCCAACACATACGCTGCGCCGACGGTGCCGCCGAGCAGCCAGGCCGGCGGGGTTGAGCACGGCAATGAGTGCCAACGCGACCAAGCCTTTTTTTGTTCGGCGCAAAATAGCCGCCTTCAGCGTGGCGCCGAATATGTTCGACGCCAAACGGATTGCCGCGAAAGCGCCGATCGTGGCCAAGCCAGCGATGAATGACGTATTCAAGAAACGACCAAGTCAAAGCTCCGACGATAGCCGCGACGGCGATACTCATGGCTTGCCTCCAGGAATCCACGTTGGCGTACGACCTAATGCGACAAAGATTTCAGTCACGGTACTTTTGTTGCCGGCAATCAATAGCACTTCGGCGGTTGGTACTAGCTCGACGGCAATCACGGCTGCAACGTCTTGATAGGTCAGCGCTGCCGTGCGTTCGATCTGTTGTGGCAGGCTGCTCACCGGGTGACGTGCCACCACTGCTTCGGTCAGTGCGTCGAGCACAGCGGCGGCACTGTCGAATGGCGTAGTGGCACGGGCGGCAACGCGGCGGCGAGCTTCCACGAACCAGCGTTTGCTCTGCGCACTGCCATCACCGAGCGAAGCGATGCGGCTGCGTAAAAGTTTTACCGCTTCGGCGCTGCGCGCTGGCGCAATGCTGCCCTTGACGAGGTAACGGCCGCCTTGGTTGGCCTGGGTAAAGCTGGCGTTGACGCCATAGCTGGCACCAAGTTCGGAACGTGCACCTTCGCTGGCTAGATTGATCATCTCGGCAATCACCAATTGTTGTGGGGCGAGGTTTTGATCGTTGCGGCTTGGGTACGCGATGGTGAGTTCGATCTGGGTTGCATCGGCGGCGAGTGCAAGTGCCGTGGCGCTGGTCGGTGTTTTGGCGGGCACTGCGCCCGCTTGAGCGACTATTGCAGGTCCGCGCCAGTCGGCAAAAATGTAATCGATCCATTTGTTCGCCAAGCTCGGATCAAAATCCCCAGTAATGATCAGCGTGGCGTTCTGCGGTGCGTAAAATCGACGACGAAATTCTTCGAGCCGATCTTTTGAGATGGCTTTGGGGTCAGCCGAGCGCCAGGTGCCGTTGGTCACGTACGGATGTTGTTCGCCGTACAGTGCAGTCCAGATCAAGCGGGAGGTTTGCTCGGCGCGTTGGGTTGGCACCGACGCTGGGCGCGCAAGAGTGCGTCGATATTTGGCTATCTCATCGTCGCTATACCCACCTTCGACCACCAGGGCTTGCAGACTTTGCAACTGGATATCAATAAACGCTGCGAGCCCAGTTACGACAAAAAACGATGCATCGTTGGTGGTGCCGCCGCCCATAGAACCACCGGTGCGAATAAACTGGAGGGCGTCGAAGGTACGATACGACGAGAGTTGGTCTGCGGCTGCACTAGCGACGCCACGATGCGTGATGCCTTCACTCGCGGCTCCAGCTGCAAAGACCATGGCCAAATGCACGACGGGTGCTTCGCCGTGAGGCACCAGCAATACATTCAAACCGTTGGGCAACGTGCGTTGCACCGGCTCAAATGCAGTGCGTGTCGTCGGCATGGTGAGCGGGCTGTCAGCGAGTTTGGCATCTGAGGCGTCGTTGCGCGCGGTGTCATGCAGCGCGGAAATAGTGC
>JAYWHS010000862.1:0-2560 GCA_043777635.1 Kofleriaceae bacterium
CTGCGTCGTATACACTCAGTCGCGCTCCTTCTAGCACCGCCAAGCGCCGCCCATCAGGGCTCAGCTGCGGCACACCTGGCAACACCAAATCGCGAACCTTGACATTCTTGTTGTAGATCTCGAAGCCACGCATTTGGTTGGGTTGCGCCTTCGTCGACGCTACCAAGATTTGGCCGGCCGGATCGACCGTAAAAATCGAGCCCATAACCCGAAACGTGCTGTCAACTTTCAGTGCGCCAGCTTCAATCCGAAATGCCGTGACAGCCATTTCCACCGACGAGCTTGTACTCTTCACGCTGTACGCCACAAGGCCATTGGTTAACGTAGGATCGAGCAAGAATACGGTGGCGTAGCCTTTGATGGTGAACGGTTTACTAATCGAATTGTTGCTACGATCGTAGACTGCCATCACCACATCGCCATTGTTGTTGTGAAGCGCCAACAACGAGCTGCGCTGACCATACTGCACCGAATACGCGTCGCTGCTAAAACTTGGCAATGTGATCATCGGCTCGTCATCAAAAATTGCGGCGATTCGCAGCGTCGGTGCGTCGCGCTTTTCGGACCTGACCAAGCCAATGCGATGGCGATCATCGTAGACCACCATGTTGCTCAGATCAGTAAGCTTGGAACTGCTGACCTGCCCGGTTGCATCCAACGTTAACAACGTTCGTCGGGTTGCGCTCCAGGCTAGCAGCGCTTTGCCTTGAGTATCGAAGGGTGACAGTTGCGGATATCGGTAGCCCAAAAACTTGGTGGTGCCGCTCGCTTCAATGCGCAGATGCTTGCCATGTGCAACGATCAACACGCCTGGGCTCGCGGTAGCGGCTGCACTTGGCGCATCGTTGTTTTCGGTCTCCGGCGGCGAGGCAACAACCCAAGGATCTACCGCCGCAGCGTCGGGCTTCGCACTCACACCTGGAACATCAAGCTTGCCGGATACGGTCCCTCGGAAATACACACGGTCTCTGGTAATGAAAGCAACGATCGAACGGAACTGCGTGTTGACAGTGAAGGCGTTGGTCGGCACATCAAGGCGCGCCAGCGATGCGCGGCTGGTCACATCGTAGATTGCGACTTGGTCATTCTTAGGTCCAACGATGACCGTCGGCGGTGGTGCCGGCAACGAAGTTTTATCGGCCGATTTAGGTTTCAACTTGATTTCATCGGCAGCGGGCACCACGGCTGCAACAGGCGGCAGCGGCGCAGCGGCGCCCGCGCCTATCGCAACCGCCAGCCGTTGGCCACCTGCGTCCAGATTGGCCGCCGTCAAAATTGCGGTACCCGGCAACTCCAATGGCACACTCCATACCGGTGCGGCGTTGGTGCCACCGAGGGTCAACGCCACAGGTTTGCCGGACATTTGCGCCAGCGCCACCACCACTCCGGCGGCGTGACATAGCGTGACGGCACGAATCCCCGGTGGCATCGTGAAGGTTTGGGTGACGCGGCCAGTGTCGTCGATGCGGTGCAATTGCTGGTCCGCCGACAGTGCCAACAAACCGTGGCCGGTTACAAACACCACCTCGATAAATTCAGAATCGCCTCGAATGGCTTGGGTCGACACGCTGCCGCCGGCTTTGCTCAAGACGTGCAGTTGCAAACCACCACTCACATCGATGGCCGCCGCCACCAAATAATCGGCTCGTTCGCCCAACGCGAGCTGGGTCGCTTCATTGAACTGCACCACCACCGGTGCAAGGTCACCGCGTAGGCTCGGCCACAACCGCACGCCACCGTTGACATCAAGGGTCAGCGCAGCGCTGCCACTACTGGTGACCGCCAACTCCACAATATCGCCTGCATGACTCGCACTGATCGTGGGCAGTGCCCCTGCAATATCAAACATGATCGGTGGAGCTGGCGCATCAACGACCAACGCATTGCGTAGCGGTGCAATCACTGCTGGTGTTGGCGTTGGCTTAGAGCAAGCCGGCACCAGCGAGACCAGAACCAACAGAGCAGCTACAGCAGACTTCATGGCGCACCTTTGGGCGTTGGACCGCAGCAAGTGGGTTTAGATCCGATAAACGCACAGCATCGCGGAAAGCGCGCGGAAAAACTGTGTTGGTTACAATCGAGATGCTTAAATTCAATACATTTCAGATATTTAATGTGACTCACTAAGAATTATTCGTATCCCAGCAAACAGTTCTTGCAAGTTCACCAAAGTCCGAAATTACAGTGTGGCTGTAATTTTCCAGCGCAATGTCGGTTGTGAGAAAAAGTTCTTGTATGCCGGGTTGGGAATGATTCAATGACTCGTCTCGTTGTTGTTTTAGGGAGGACGATCATGGCGCTAGGTACTGTTAAGTGGTTCAACGACTCTAAGGGGTACGGGTTCATCTCGCGTCAACCAGACGGCGCCGATGTGTTCGTGCACTACTCATCAATTCAAGGCGATGGCTTTCGAAGCTTAGCCGAAGGCCAAACTGTCGAATACGACGAAGCGGATGGTCCCAAGGGGCTGTTCGCAGCGCGGGTGTTGCCGCCAGAAGGCTCCCAAGCAAGTCCGGCAACCTAGGGCACAGCGACAACAACCTAAGCTCACGCTACCGCG
>JAYWHS010000863.1:0-2557 GCA_043777635.1 Kofleriaceae bacterium
CGGGCTTCAACATCGCGCTTTTGAGCGATTCTTTCGCTTGCGCCAGCGTCGTTAGTTCGCTCTTATGCGGTCGGCCTTGGCCAACCTATGAGCGAACCAGCGAAACCATCGTCGTCAACAAATTCTAGTGAACCGGCTCCACACGAGCCGTTCATTCCTGCCAACCAAAACATCCGCGAGCTCACGCCAATCGCCGTGATCATGGGTGCGTTGCTGGGCTTGGTGTTTGCCGCATCGTCGACATATCTCGGCCTCAAGGTGGGATTGACCGTGTCAGCGTCGATTCCGGTCGCGGTGTTGTCCATCACGTTGTTCCGCTGGCTCAAACTCGGCGGCACCATTTTGGAAAACAACATCGCGCAAACCACGGGCTCCGCCGGTGAGTCGCTTGCGGCGGGCGTAGCATTTACTTTGCCGTCGCTGTTGTTGATGGGCTTTGACCTCGAATTTATGCGGGTCTTGCTGGTGGCGATGCTCGGTGGACTCATCGGCGTGTTGATGATGATTCCGCTGCGCCATGGGTTGATCGTGAAAGAACACGGCAAACTGGCCTACCCCGAAGGTACCGCTTGCGCTGACGTTTTGATCGTCGGTGAAAAAGGCGGCACCGAAGCCAAAACCGTATTTTTGGGCTTCTTCGTCGGTTTGTTCTACACAGCGTTTAACATCATCGGCAAACTTTGGGGCGAAGCCGCGAGCAAGGTAATCGAATTCAAAACCTTTCTCATCGATCGCACGGTTTCGTTCCGCGGTGAAATGCAGGTCGACGTGTCGCCACCGATGCTCGGTGTTGGTTATGTGATCGGGCCAAAAGTCGCAGCCAACATGTTTGCGGGTGGCTTGCTTGGTTACATTGTGATGATTCCTCTGATCTCAATGCTCGGCGGCGAAAAAGTTGCGGGCCTAAGCAGCGGTCAGATTCGTCACGACTACGTGTTGTATATCGGCGCGGGCGCGGTTGCCGCCGGCGGTTTCATTTCGTTGGCGCGCGCAATTCCGACCATTCTCTCCGCGTTCCGCAACGGGCTGCGCAGCATTGGCTCGGGCAACGCCGCCGCCATCGTAGTGCCTCGGACTGAACGTGACTTATCGATGAAGATTGTCTTGGGCGGCACCGGCGCAATCGTGATAGCGATTTTTGCTGCACCGATTCTCAATATCGATTTTCTCACTGCGCTATTAGTCGTCGCATTTGGCTTTTTCTTCGTTACGGTATCGAGCCGGATCACCGGCGAAATCGGTTCGTCGTCGAATCCGATCTCCGGTATGACCATTGCCACCTTGTTGCTGACCTGTGGTTTGTTTGTGCTGATCGGCCGCACTGGCGTTAGCTACAAAGCCATGGCGTTAACCACCGCTGCATTGGTCTGTGTTGCCGCCTCCAACGGCGGCACGATTTCGCAAGATCTCAAAACCGGTTATTTAGTCGGTGCCACGCCACGCAATCAACAAATCGCGATCATCATTGGTGTCATGACCAGCGCAGTGGTCATCGGCTATACGATGGACTTGTTCTTAGGTTCGCGCGAAACCTTTCCAGCAGTTAAATTCGACGACAACATCACGCTCAAAGCTAACGGCGGCATGGCGAAAGGCCCCGACGGCAAACAGCATCCGGTTGCCTTTTTGTCGATTGACATGCCAGCGGAAAAAATCGAATTCCTAAAGGAAGGCCCATATCTGGTCGACGCGGCCGGTGTGCCGCAATTTGCGATTGGCGCAGCGGCCCTCAAAACTTCCGACGCACCAGCTTCGCCAACCGCAGCCTGGACAGCAACACCGCTAGCAATCGAAAAATCGGATGCCCGCTTGGAGCCTACCGACGTCACGATGGCAGGCCCGGATGGCAAAACCTACGCGGTAGCAATTGCCCACGCCAAGGTGCCAACTAGAACACCTAAGCTGTTAACCCGAGGCCGATACTTTCTCGACGAAGCAGGCCATCCGCTGTTCTTTGTCAGTACCACCGTCGATAAGGTCTATGAATACCGCCTTGAGAAAATGCGGGGCGCGGCAATCATCGTCGGCATTCCGGCAAATGCGCCAACCGAACTCGGCATCGACCGCAAACCGTATCGCGTAGTTGAAACCAATGGCAAAGACATCACTGGCGCATCGGTTGGCCGCTATTTAGTCGATGACAAAGGTGTCGCCATCTACTCCGCAACCAAAGTCGACAAGTTCGATGCACCGAAGGCCAACCTGTTTGCTTTGATCATCGACGGTATTCTCGGTGGCAAACTGCCATGGGGCCTGGTGCTCATCGGCGTGTTGATCTCGATTATTCTTGAGATGGTTGGGGTCTCAGCGCTGTCATTCGCCGTTGGTTTGTATCTACCAATTGCCACCTCAGGCGGCATCTTCATCGGTGGCATGGTTCGCTTTCTGGTCGATCGTAAGCGCAAAGGTGAAAGCAGCACCGAATCAGAGTTCTCTCCAGGGATGCTGATGGCCTCAGGATTAATCGCAGGTGGTTCCATCGCAGCGGTGTTGCAAGCCGGCCTCATGACCTTCCACGTCGATAGCATGTTCAGTCTCAGTCGCTATTTGCCAGCCT
>JAYWHS010000864.1:0-8649 GCA_043777635.1 Kofleriaceae bacterium
GTGGGCTGGACTAGTTGTGGTCCAACGGTTGCACAAGCATTCGAAATGAAATCGCACAGCATGTTCGGCCGCCGCCTGGCTACTCTAGTCGCCACAACGTCCTTGTTCGCAGGTTTGGCCGGTGGGCTCAGTGGCGCAGGTTGCGTCGACGTTGACGTTGAAGATGGCGAAAATGACAGCTTCGCCAGCGACGGTAAATCCGACGGCATTACCGAAGGCTCGCGCGAAGCGATGGCCGTGCTCGCGCTGGTTAATGGTCCGACCTTGACCGCAGCTGAACTCAAAAATGACGCCGGGCTTACCACCCGAGTTGCCAACAACATCATGAAAAAGCGCAACGGCGCAGATGCCCAACCTGGCACCGCCGATGATGACAATTTTGAGACCTTGCTTGAACTCGACAAAGTCCCTTACGTTGGGCCCGCTGCGTTCAACGCGCTGTTGGCCTACGCCAAAGCCAAAGGCTTGTTCACGGATGCCGGGAAAATTGAAGTAGTGTTTTCGCCGCAACCGGCGGGTGCAACTCACACCGCCAAAGTTACAGGGCTCATTCGCAGCGCGCAAAAGAACATTGATGTTGCGATGTATAGTTTTTCAGACGCTGAAGTCGGTGCGGCGCTCGCGGATGCGGTGCGGCGAGGCGTCAAAATTCGCTTCTTGTTTGAAACAGCCGGCGCTGACAAGTCGCTTGACATCAACGTGCGCGCTGGCAGCAAATCCGGCAAGCTCGAAACCGCCGGCGTCGATGTGCGCTACGTTAACAAGATTCTCCATCACAAATTTGTACTCATCGACGGCCCGCGCGATGATGCCGGCAATGCAACAACCGGAATTTTGGTAACCGGCAGCGCCAACTGGTCGTTCGGCGGCGCTCAGACCTACGATGAAAACACCTTGTTCATCACTGGCAGCAGCCGCACCAACTTGGCGTATCAAAACGAATTCAACAATCTGTGGGAGCACTCACGCGATTTTGTATTGAGCACCGCGTTGCCATACCAAACGTCGATGTTGCGCATTGATGGTTCGCGCTTACCCGCCGAAGCCGGCATCGACCCGTTGTTCACTCTGCCTAACTACACGCCAGGCGGCACCGACGGTGCAAGCTGGAAAGTAAACACCGCCTCGACAGTGATGGCCGATCAATGGGTAGCCGCCATCGGGCGCGCCCAACGGTCGATTCATATTGCATCGGGCCATTTGCGCATGCGCTCGGTAGCCGAAGCACTCATCGCCAAACGTGCGGCTTCGCCAAATGTCGAAATCAACGTGTACCTCGACCAACAAGAATACATTTCAGCGTCGGGCCACGATGCCCAGGTTGCTAAAGTTGAATTGTGCTTGACCACGGCCACCACTGATGCCGCTAAACGCGAATGCAAAGCCAACGAATTTTTGTTTTCCAAACAAGTCAACGACGCCAATATTGAAGTCCGCGTAAAAAGCTACGCCTATCGATGGGACAACAGCTACGCAGTGCAAATGCACAACAAGTACATGATCATCGATGGCAACGAACTATTCTCGGGCAGTTACAACCTGTCCATGAACTCGGAGCAAGGCACGTTTGAAAACTGCATGCACCTCTCCGGTGCCGCCAACGCTAGCGTCATTGCCAAGTTTGAAAGCAACTTTGCCAAACTGTGGAACACCGGCCGCACTGAGGGTGTGCTGGCAACTGTGCGCAATCAAATCAGCACGGCGGCTTCGATTCCCTTGGTATTCACGCCGGTCTCGCTCACGATGAAAGAATTCACCGACCTGCGCACACTGATTCGCAGCAACTGTGCACTGGTTGACTCGCAGGAATATCGCAGCAAAGCAGCGATGCACCGGTTCTGTCCACGCACCTAAGCTGTTAAAAATCCCCCGCGCACTACGCTGCCTTTAGTTGCGTAGCGAGTGCGGCCTGCATCGGTTTCGATAACGTTGCAAGGACTGCCGGTCGTTCGCGTTTGTTAAACGAGCACAGCAAGGCCACCGCAAAATCTTGGCAGTCTTCGCGCAAGTTGTTAGGACCTGTAGTGCGTAGCTTATCGAGCAGCGCCAACCACGCCAGGCGCGCGGGTGGAGCGATTCGGGTAAGGCGACTTTCGTCGAGGGATTCCAGCATGGTGAGTGTCAACCAGGCCAACGCAGGGCTAGGTTTACCGGGCCGCAACGCCCACACCGCCACATCACTCGCTTGGCTCAGCGACCAGCGATGCCATGGCCCGCCTTTGGTTTCTTCGTCGGGTTTAATCACAAATCGCAGTGGAGCCAGCGCATGGACCGCCAACATGGCGTATTCAAATTGCTGGCCAAACAGCCGCCACGTTGCGGGCGATGGGAACAACAGTTCGGGCGCGTAGTTGCCGGCCTCCAAATGCGCCTCAAGCTTGCGCAATGCCGGCTTAAACGGCAAGCCGTTGGTCGCTGGTTCACACGCCGCTTTGACACGCAATTCAAGGTTATCGTCGCTACCAAAATGCATGATATCGTCCGAAAACCGGACGAATGAAGTGACCGGCAGCGGCAAGGCAGCTTTGATCTTGGCTTGCAGCGCCTTCGACGGTGCGCGCTTGAACCACGCGAAACATTCGAGACATTTATAGGCCTCGCCGTAGCCTTGGCCAACAAAGATGAACGGATACGGCGCAGCCTCGACAGCCGTTGCCTTGCGCTTACTGGTTTTCGCCATGGCCGCAGCCTACGCTAACGGCGCTCTAAATACGCAGACAGTGGCACGCTGACACCAAGCGATGCGCCCCAGCGCAAGGCGGCGGCATTTTCGCCACTCGGTGGATAAAACATCAACATGGCCGGCGATGCATAGATCTCAACTAATTCGCCGATATCAAGTGCCAGAAACACCGGGTGCACCATGATGGCATTGGATTCTTCTGAGTCGAGCAGCGCTCGATACAAAATCCCCGACGCTGCGGTGCCGATCTTAAAGGTCAACCGGTTTTTCCAAAACGCTGGGCTGGCCAAACCGACGCCTAGTTGTTCGGCAATGAGCGGTGTGCCACGGCGTTGCGAACCACCCGATTCACCCGCTGCGATGTTGCTGATCGGATCGGTGTACAAACCACCAACACCGACAGTGAGATGCAAAAATCCCCGCCAGGTGTGACGCTTGCGAAAATCGTCACCGTGATTGGCTAACCGTTCGGCAAACTTGCCACCGTCGATCCGAATCTGGCCGCCGTCGCGTTCCACCGATTCTTGCAGCGCATGAATCAACTTGGTGGTCCAACAATCGGCCGACGAATCATTGGCACACGCGTTGGCATTGCCTTGCAACGCACCGATCAACGTGTCCAAGCGGACCCTTGCGATCACCGTAAACAAGAGTTCCAAGCTCATTGGTTCATGAGCGCGAATTGCATCGATCACCGGTTCAAGGACATCGTACAGCGGCGCATCAAACAGGCCGATTTTGGTCCCACCCAAAATACGCAACGCTGCAATCACGTCGCCAGCGCGCATCGTTAATTTCGACGTCCGCGCGATGCGATCCATCAAATCAAGAAAGCCCAACAACCGGACCGTGGCCGAGCGCGCAAAACGCAATTGCGCTGAAACCTGGCCCGGCGCCATGGTCCGCAGCCCTTCATCAACTGCAACTAACGCAGCGACCGCGCCTTGCAACTCGCGTTTAAGCTCAGGCATGGCATACAACGGCAAGCTATCTACGTCGGTGGCGATTTTGCCGTCGGCTTTTGGATAACGTGTAAACAGCGCCCGGATCTGCACAATCGAGGCGTCGAGCCGAGCCAGCGCCGGCGTAATTTGGTCCATTGATGTCTCGATACCGTCCAGCCGATTATGAAAATCGACAACTCCAGTGGCGCCCCAGGCGCTGATGCCTTGGGTTGCATCGCGCCGCAGTTTAGCCAACGCCATTACCGATTGATTGAGTGCTGGAGTTACAGGACTGGCATGATCGGCATCGCTGGCTGTGGCATCACTGGGTTTGGACTCTCGATCCAACGTATCAATCAGCGACACCAATCGGCGAATATGCATCGTATGTTCAGTACCGATCGACATCGTTGCGCCAGGCACATCCAACGCCGCCCTAGCGCTTTTCGCCGCATCGACTAATTCTGGCAACGTGAAGCCAGCCTCAGAAAAAACACTTGCGCGTGACAACAACCGCAACGCGGTAAAGCCACTGCGGGTTCGGGCAAGCCGGTCGCGCGTCTCGGCGACAATGCGGCTCTGCCAGGTGTTCAATGTAAGACCGGGCGTCGAAGCAAAGTCGGCAATCGTACTAGACCGCGCGGACGCTTCAATCAGTCGCCGCAGGTCGTCGAAGCCACCGTCGCGCAGGGCGCGGGCCAAACGCAAACCATCAAGCACGCGGTCAACGCCGATCACCTTTTCAGCGTTGGCACGTTCGCCCAACACCACGCAAAACTGCGCGGCATCACCCATCGTCCACGGACAAGACGGCACCATTTGAATGCGCCCCGGTGTGCCACCGAACAACGGCGTTTGACCAAGCCAATAATACGCAACATCAACCAAATAACCATGGACCTCTGCCGTCAGCGGTTGGCCAGAAATCACCTTCATTTGCGCCGCAGCGTTGTTATTTTTGAGCAACGAGATTTTCAACAACTGCGTGGCGCTTGGATATAGGCCATCAATCAAGTTGGCGGCAACGAAGGCGCGCACCACGGTCATCCCTAGATCGGCAAATTTTTCACGACGCAGCGTCGAAGGGTCAGACAACAATGCGGCACCTTGCACCAACAAGTCGCGCAAGTATCGATAGCGTTGCTTGCGTTCAGCGGTGAGCAATTTATCAACGACTAACGTGATCGCAGCTTGCCGCGCTCGATCGAGCACGACGTTGACCACCAAGTCGGCGTCAAGCTTGCCACGGCGGTAGCTCGTCGGTGCATTGGCAACCACATCCCCGACGGTGATTGTTGGAGCTGCGGCTGCTGCCGGCTTCCCGGCTTCGACTAAATCGAGATTGCCGCCAGCCGCAAGTTGGTACTCGGCTTCGTAGAATAGATCATTGTGAATTAGCGCTTGGGCACAGGTTTCCGCCGGTAGTTCAGGGTTCTTGGTGCACACCGTGTCAAGCGCAGCACACGCGCCTTTGTCGGCGCTATCACAACCGCGCCTTAGCAACTTGGCGGCACGCTCGATATCGAACGGCAGCACACCATCGTTTGCCAAAAATCCATTGGCAACTTGTTCGCAACTGCCCGCCGCTGCACTGTCTAAACACTGCTCATGCCGCTTGACCAATGTGCGCAGCTTGCAACTCGACAGCTCCGGCGCACGGGTACATTCGATGCAGCTTTTAGAAGGTACCGTCCCTGCACATGACCGCTCGGAATACAACGTCGCTTTAGTCGCGTCGCGCAGCGCCGGCGGACCACGATCACTGTAGGCCAAGCCTGCCACTCGACACGATTCATTGTCACCAGCGTCGCAACGCTTAACCGCAATCGCCAAAGCTGTCGCCGGCTCGATCTTCAGACCGAATCGCAAATCGCTGCGAATTTGCCCTTCGAGCATACCGGCGCACAAATCGCTGCCTGCACCGCTACATGAATCGAAGATTGCTTGCGCTGCCAATTTCACCTTGGCGGTGTCCTTGGGCTCGTAGACCAACACCCAGTAATTTTTGCTAGCGCAGGCCGCGGCCTCGCCGTCGACGCAGCGTTTGTCAATCGCTGCAATCAGCGCTTGTAAATCCGCCCCATTCAACTCACCGCGTAGCGTGCCGCAGATCGCGCCGCCGTTCTTGAGGCAACTTGCCAGCATGGCTTGGGCACTAGCCTTACGGAGCCGGTTAGCTTCATCGGCACGCCCGTCGCGATATTCTAGATTCCAAAGTTGCGAACGCAACAAGGTGCACGCCGCAAGATCTTTACCGTCGACGCAGCCTCTTTCAGCCAGCTTGAGCGGACGCTTTGCTTCTTCAGCGCTGGCTTTGTTTTGACTGTTCAGTTCAAGCATGGCTTGTGCGGCGGTGGCGCAGCCCGACATGTCGGCATCCACACATTTGCGTGCGGCAAAGTTGCTAGCTCGATACACCACCGCCAAATGCCGCGATACATCGCGCTCCACTTCGAACAGCCAGCCATCCTTGAGCAATTGCGCGAGCTGCCAACAACCTTTGCCATCGCCTTTGCCAAATTCCATCAGCCAGTCGGGCTTGATGCCACATGCCGCGCGAAACGCACCCACCGCAGTTTTAGGCGCTTGGTTTTTCCCCGGTGCCATGAGCCGCAGGCCCCATTCGGTGCAGGCCTCGACGTGGTCTTTGTCTTTGCCGTCGTCGCATTCAAGCTTGCACGCGTCAATGCTCGAACACGTAGTGCCAGCGTAAGCGTCACTAGCCGACCCGGTCAGTAGCGTAACCACCAGCGCACCTAACAACGATAGACCAATCCAACCCCGATGCCTCGGCAAGACAGTTTTCATAGATGCCGCGAGTATGCATGATGAGGCGGACCCGCGCCTCGGATTTTACCGGTTTACGTCGGCGTGCCAGCTTGGCGAAGAACCGCTAGTTGTGCGGACACATTACGCCAGTTTTCCCGATGACTATCCAGCAATACGCCTGAACTCAAACCATGCAGCGCGATGACGCAAAGTATTGGCACATAGATTGGGACCGAGGCCGAGTCGCCTGCTAGGTTGCGCGCCATGAAAACCATTGCATGTTGTGTGCTGGCCTTGGTCGCGTTTGCATGTGGCGACAACTCCGCTGCACCGATTGATGCAGCGCCCGACGCTGCGCCCATCGTTATCGATGCACCCGCGGTGGTAATTCCCGATGCACCAGCGACAACACCAGATGCTGCGATTGCGTTGGCTTGCACCATCGAAGAATTGACGCCGATATTCACTTGTGTACAAACCTCGTGCGCGATGGATCTCACGCTGACCTGCATCACCACCCGCTGTGGCATCTTGGTACTTGGCTTATCGCCGAGCTGCCGCACCTGTGTGCTGACTGGGCTGACTTCAGGGGATATCGCGACGACTACGGCGGCCTGCATCTCGGGCTTGCCGACAATCCCAACGCCGTAGCGCCAGTACCTTACAAATTACGTAAGCCGCGCCCGCGCTGGCGGTACCAACTGCGCGGTGAGTTTGGCTGCCGCGGTCGACGACAACTCGATGCGCTGAGTTAGTGCAACGTCGAGCGTAACTTCGATAGCACCGTCGACCAGCCTCGCCACCGAGCCGCGCTCGACGGCAGCTATGCATTGCCGTGCTGCGCCCGCGTTGTAGGTGCGCATGCGAGAAGCAAACTGAGCACCGAAGCCGACCGCAAAAAAACTGCCGTAGTTCAGCAGAGCATCGCGCCATCTCACGAATAGGAATGTTGCAACGACAACTGAGGCAAAGCCAACCACACGCAGGCCCGTAGCAACCCACGCATGACGTTCAGCGACCGCATGCAACACATCGCAAGCGTTCTGCGGCGAAATCTCAAGCCCTCGCGGCTCCATAGGGGCTTGAGTATTGCGGGTTCAACAGCGAACCGCAACCCGCGGCACCTACGCTGCGTAAACCGAAAACGCAAATCGCGTCTTGCGACGCAATGGTAGCGAGCCTTGGACAATTTACATCAAGGGAAAATGCCGCGTTCGCGGTAGCAGTGTTGCAACCGCTCAAGGCCGATCGCGTACGACGCGGTACGCCAATCGGTTTTCTTGGCCAGTGCGTACTGCCGCACGTTGGCGTAGGTTTGTTTCATGCGTTTTTCGAGACGGCTCAGCACGTCTTCGACCGGCCACTGCTCGCCGCGTTTGTTTTGCAGCCACTCGTAGTACGAAACGATCACGCCGCCTGAATTGCAAAGAATGTCAGGAATGATGTCGACGCCTTTGGCCAACAAGATTTCTTCGGCTTCGGGGTAGGTCGGGCCGTTGGCACCTTCGACGACCATCTTGACTTTGAGCGCTTTGGCTTCAGCTACGCCGATTTCAAGTTCGAGCGCGGCTGGCACAAAGATGTGTGCGTCGAGGCCGAAAAACTCTTCACGGCTAATTTTGCCGGCGCCTTTGTAACCTGCAACCGAACCGGTCTTGGTGACGTGTTCGCCGAGCTTGTGCGGGTTGATACCTTCGAGGTTCGAGATGTAACCACCAGCATCGCCAACGCCGACGATGACGGCGCCGCGTTGCGACAACAAGCGGGCCGCGTAGCTACCAACGTTGCCAAAACCTTGAATGATGATGTGAGCACCATCAAGGTTGAAGCCTTTATCCTTGGCCCATTCAGTGATGCAATGCACTACGCCTTGGCCGGTGGCTTCAGCTCGGCCGTGTGAACCACCTGCGGTGACACTTTTGCCGGTGACTACGCCGCGCACTAAGTTGCGATCCGACGAGCCTTGCAAGTTCATATACGTGTCCATCATCCAAACCATGGTTTGGCTGTTGGTGTTCACGTCGGGTGCCGGGATGTCGTATTCCGGACCGATGTTCGAGCCCAGCGCCGCTGTGAATCGACGGGTGATGCGCTCAAGTTCAAGTTTGCTGTGTTGCCGTGGGTCAACGCGCACGCCGCCTTTGCCACCACCAAACGGAATCTCATGCAACGCGCTCTTGTAGGTCATCCATGACGCCAGCGCTTTCATTTCATCGAGGTTGGCTTCAGGGTGGTAGCGCATACCGCCCTTGT
>JAYWHS010000865.1:0-2556 GCA_043777635.1 Kofleriaceae bacterium
CGAGCTGCTTTTCTGCGGCATCAAGCCAGGTCGGCACTGGATCACTCGCGCTGGCATTTTGTCGGCATCGCGCAAAGAACACTTCGGCTTGTGGCCAGTATTCGCGACGGGTGTATGCCAACCCAATCAAACATGCATGTTTCGCGCGAGGCACGACTTTATCTGCGCTTTTCCATTTTTCGGTCGCAGCCGAAAAGTTCCCCGCTTTCGCGAGTGCTTCGCCTTCAGCAACCAGGGCATCAACTTTAGGATTTGAGTCATCAGCCATTGCCGAGCCAAACTCTGCGATGCCCATGACCAACCCCACAACAAGTGCAATGTTCCTCACCGTCGACTAGCGTAACATTGAAGCCAAGCGACTGCCCTCATAGAGATACTGAGAGTCGGTTTTTTTAACCGGATAGGATTCGTCGTAAATGGTCTACCGTCCGTGTAATCCAATGTGGGTTTCATTGCCAGCCTCGGACGAGGCCCTAAGCTAGTGCCCGCATCCACGCGTTGGTAGCATCGCAGTTTGTTCGATGCACTCTGCGATCATCTGACGCACACTTTGTTGCGCTTGCAGCACATCGCGCCGAGTCACGCCGGAACCGTTGGCAAGGTCCAAACTCAACGCAATAGCGTCGGGGATTCCTTCAGCCAGTTTGCATTGTTCGGTCAACGCCTTGGCGACCGCAACTGCGGTAGCATCGTTATCACCGTCGGAAATACCACCACTGCCGACTGCACCGGCGGTTTTTCCTGTCTGTAGCGTCGCGCATGCACACACTTGTTTTACGTAAGCCCCGCAGGCGTCTTGGCCACGCGTAATCTCCACCGCAGGTATCGGCGTTGGGCGATCACCTTTTTCCACGGTAGCAGGCGGACTCGCTTTGCAACCGGTCACTACCGGCGACGCGGCCAAGCCAACCAGCACCAGTAGTGCAGCACGCAACTTCATGCTGGCTCGACCCGAGCCATGACGACGGAAATGTTATCGACTCCACCGGCATCATTGGCTGCGCTAATCAGCCGTTCCACACCGCGATCGAGATCACGTTCAGTCGACATAATCTGACCGATCATCGAGTCTGGCACCATGCCCGTGAGTCCATCCGAACACAGCATATACACATCACCAATGCGTGGAGTTTCGGTGATGATGTCGACCTGCACGCTTTCTTTCATGCCTAAGGCTCGGACGATCACGTTTTTGTGCGGCCAGTTTTCGGCTTCTTCGACGGTAACTCGTTTCATTTTAATGTAGTCGTTGACCAACGAGTGGTCTTCGGTCATCTGCCGCAGCTCTCCGTTGCGCCAACGATAACAACGCGAATCACCAACGTGCCCAACAATCAAAGCATCGTCGAGAAAATACAATGCAACGCAGGTGGTCCCCATCCCCTTAAAGCGCGATTCGCGTTGCGATCGCTCCCAAATCTCAAGATTGGCGGTCATGACCGCGGTGATCATGCGGTTGGTATGCGTGCGCAAATCACGGTCGACCTTGTATGGCCATGTAAGTGTCTGCTGTTTGGCAGTTTCCGTGAAGTGGTCAACCAATACCTCCACCGCTAGCCGACTCGCCACATCACCGCTAGCGTGACCGCCCATGCCGTCGGCAACGATAGCTAACCGCTCGTTTTCCTCAGGTAAAAAGATCGAGTCTTCATTGTGCTCCCGTTTGCGGCCGATATCCGTCGCGCCCGAAAACCGTACCCGAGCGCCATCAAGGGGAAACGAAGTGCTCATAAGCGGAGTGGATAGTACCTCACCCGGAAACAAAAGAGCTAGTTGGGCGGATTTTAAGTCCGTTGCGAGTTCCTGTTGATTAACGGCCCAACGACAGAATGCGAGGTACTAGTTCGTCCCGATTGACTATGCGGTCGGACAGCTACATCCTTAGGGTGTGTCCGCTGATTCCACGGTGCAGTCAATGTGGGGCTACGCAGCTGGTAATCGAACCGCGATCGCAGTGGTTGCATGCGCGGTTGCGATTGCTGCGGTAGCTTTCGTCGTACGACGAGTGCTGAACAACCGCGCCGAGGCAAAAATCTGGGCCGCCCGACTGAACCTCGACGGCAACATCGGAAAAGGCAGTCACTAGCGTGGCTGAACTAGCTCGCGGCACCGTATTTGATCGACCTTGGGGTAAAACCTTGGCGGCAGTCGGCTTGCGCGGAATTACCGGTCAACTCACGGTCACCGACGGTGATAAAACCTATCGAATCGCATTTCACCAAGGTGCCATCGTTGGCGCTTACTCGCCGATGGTCTCGGATTCCGCGGTACGGCTGGCGCTAACATCGACCCTGATTAATCCTGGCCATGCCGCTGAGATTGCGCGTCGCCTCGCTGCGGCACCTACCAGCGACGAGGTCTTGCTCACCATTGACGTCGGAAAATTGAGCCCAGACCACGCGCTGAAACTTCGTCGAAGGACCATCGCCCAGCAAGCGACTCGAACCTTCGCATTAGAACGCGGCAACTTTGTGTTGGCCGAAGAAATCACAATTCCATGTTTTCCAGAGGCCAGCGTCGATACCCGCGCCATAATTTACATGGCCGCGCGCAACG
>JAYWHS010000866.1:0-2555 GCA_043777635.1 Kofleriaceae bacterium
GCAGTCGAAATTCATCGGGTCCGTCCAGAAATCCCTTACCTGTTGAGGTGTGTGGCGACGAGCATATCCCACATGTCGCACGGTTGTTCCATCATGAATCCAAACTACTGGGCCAAGGTACTACAGCTCAGCCTAGACTCCTGGGCTATAGTTGCGCTGTGGATGATACATCGCTGCCAAAGCCGGAGCACCTGGCACCGCCAAAGCTGGAACCTAAGGATTGGATCCGCATCCATGGGTTCGGGTTGGCCGCGCTGTTGGTAGGCGTCGCAGCGTTTATCGTTGTGACAATTTTGCAGCGGACATTATGGAGTCAGCCAGATTGGCGGATTACCGTGCCGTTGTTTGTGGTGGCCACAGCGTTGGGCGCGACCTCAATTGCGCGCAAAGAAGGATCGTACGGCTTGCCGTTGTTGGGTATTGCCCTGGCAGCCGCAGCGATGGTGATGGGCTGGTTTTTAATTATGGCAATTGTGATTGCGGTGACGGCGATCATTATTCTGATAATGAGTCATGTGATGTAATGGAGAGCCAACCTGTGCAACCTGCCGACGAAGACTTGATTTTTGATTGGAACTCGACCGAAAAAGTGGCGCCGCTTTCACCGAAACGGCGAATCCAGTTTCTCGATGAAACGCTGCGGGATGGCATTCAATCGCCGTCGGTCGTCGATCCATCGATCGAAGACAAATTGCGGCTGGTCGAATTGGCCGATGAGCTTGGCATCGATTCGATGGATATCGGCTTGCCTGGTGCTGGCCGGCGCGCCGTCGATGATGTCACCACCATTGCGGCCTTTATCAAGAGCCGTGGTCTCAAGATCAAAGCTGCTTGTGCGGCCCGTACTCATCAAAACGATGTGCAAGCGATCATCGATATCTCGCAACAAGTGGGCATCGAAATCGAAGTATTGTGTTTCATCGGTTCGTCGCCGATCCGGCAATATGCTGAAGCCTGGGACTTGCCCAAGATGCTCAAGCTGTCAGCCGATGCTATCGATCTAGCGCGCAAATATAATTTGCCGGTTGGCTTTGTAACCGAGGACACCACGCGGTCGCGGCCCGACATTTTGCATAAGATGTTTGTGAATGCGGTCGAGCATGGTGCCGCACGGTTGGTGGTGTGTGACACCGTGGGCCACGCGACGCCTGATGGCATTCGCAATTTGCTCAAATTCACCCGCAACTTGCTCGACGGTATGGGCCGCAGCGATGTCGGCATCGATTGGCATGGCCACAACGATCGCGGGCTGGGCGTGGTCAATTCGATTTTTGCGATTGAATATGGCGCCGATCGCGTGCACGGCACGGCCTTAGGTATTGGTGAGCGCGTCGGCAATGCCGCGCTGGATCAAATCATGGTCAATCTCAAGTTACTCGGCGAACTACCGAATCATGATTTGTCGAAGTTGTTGCTGTGGTGCCAAACCGCGTCGCAGGCAACCCACGTTTCGATTCATCCGCAATATCCAATCGCTGGCGCGGATGCCTTTCGCACCGCAACCGGCGTACACGCTGCGGCAATTATCAAAGCCGAGAAAAAAGGCAATAGCTGGTTGGCTGATCGCATTTATTCTGGGGTACCGGCCGGTATGTTTGGCAAAGAGCAAGAGATTGAAATCGGCCACTACTCGGGCGAATCCAATGTTGTGTATTGGCTCAAAAAGCGCGGCTACGATGCCACTGCGGAGCTAGTTGCCGCAGTGTTGGCCGAAGCCAAACGCGGCAATCGAGTGTTAACCGACGCTGAAGTGATTGCGTCGATTGCGGCAGCGCGAACTACTGGTTAGCGGACGCGCTACGCCAATTCTTATTTCGGCTTGGCCTTCAAAATGACTTGATTGTCTTTGACGACCACGCCGAATTCAACGCCCTTGGATTTGTACTGCTCCATAATTTTGGGGCCTTGTTGCGCGATGGTTTTCATCAGCTTGGCGTAGGTGTTGGCGTCACTTTTTTCGCCGACCAATTCGCGGGCTTTGACGTAATTGTTGTACAGACTGCGAACTTCGGCATCGGTCATGCCGACTGAGGCAGCCTGAAATGCTGGGGGCCGTGCAGCGCCGACCCCGACGACGGTGCCTGCGCGTGGTTGCCGTGGCGCTGGCGTGACGCCGATTTCGGTGCCCGCACGAGCAATTCTTGCCGCACTCGGCGCAGATGTAGCCGCGCGCTGCGCTGGCACGTCGACGGCGACCGGTTGGATCGCCGGCGCTATGCTCGGCCGGCGTTGTGGCGGCAGCGGCGGTGGCTTGGTGGTGCGTGGCGCAGTGGTGGTCGCTTGTGGTCCACGCGGTGGTAGCTTGGTCGCCGTGGCATCAGCGCTACCAAAGTCAGCGAATAACGAATCCAAGTCGAGGTCGGCATCATCCTCAGAAAGTAAAAAACTACCTCGGGCATCACGGTTGTCGAGCTTGGGCTTGGTCGAAACAATGGTTGCGCCGGCTTCGCCTTCAAAACTGCCAAACGCATCGTCAGCGTTATCGGTCGCCGTTGCAGCGGAGACTTTCTCTCCGTCGCGGCGCTTGGCCATCGCTACTGCAGCTTCGCGATCGC
>JAYWHS010000867.1:0-2554 GCA_043777635.1 Kofleriaceae bacterium
GTCATACACTCCAGCCGGGAGCAGCTCGCCTGCGGTGTCCGCAGAGGCTGCGGTCAGCATGCCGGAGTTCCGCTCGGCAAGGCTCGTTGGCAGTGGGAACAAGATCGACACATCGGAGATCTGGAGCGCACTGCCGGTAATCAGCGGCGCATCGGGGCTCGCATCGGGAAGCGTCGCCGCGTCGCTTGGGTTGGTCGCATCCGCAGTGGACACGTCGTTGGTTGGCGCGTCCGTTATGAGCCCACCGTCGCCGAGCGCGGCGCGGTTCTGTCCGCAGGAACCCAAACCGAGCAGTGCAAACACACCGACAACGTTTGGGTCCCACCTCCGCATGCTGCGAACACTAGGACACGCAAACGCACGTTTCAACGTACATAGCGAGATTTTTGGAGGCCTTGATGGCAATCAACAGGGCCAGGGGAATGAACACCAATTTTGGCAGTCAGCTACTCCGCGCCCAAGTACCGCAACCGCAAGTGGCGCTCAAAGTGCGACGCTGAGAGAGGCTCACCAGTGGCGCGCTCGATGAGTTCGGGGGTTTCCCAGCGGCTCGCTTGGCTCCAAATGTTTTGCTCGAACCAGGTGAAGATCGGCGCCAGATCGCCGGCTGCGACCCGTTGGTCAAGATCCGGAAACAGCCGGCGCAAGGTGGCAAAGTATTGCGCGGCGTACATCGCGCCCAGTGTGTAGCTGGGGAAATAACCAAACGCGCCGTCGGTCCAATGGATGTCTTGCAAGCAGCCATTTTGAAAATTGCCACGGGTATCGATGCCCAGGTAGGCCTGCATTTTTTCATCCCACAAGCGTGGAATATCGTCGGCTTCGATCTCGCCTTCGATCAGCGCACGTTCGATCTCGAAGCGCAAAATAATATGGGCCGGGTAGGTCAACTCGTCGGCATCTACGCGAATAAAATCGGGTTTGACGCGGGTGTAAATATTGCCGAGATTCGATGGTGCAAATGCTGGTTGATCGCCGAGATGTTTTTTTACTAACGGCGCGATCAACGCCAAAAATGCCGGGCTGCGTCCGAGTTGCATTTCAAACGACAAACTTTGGCTTTCATGCACACCCATGGAGCGCGCTTGGCCCAACGGCAAGTGTACCCACTCGCGCGGCAACCGTTGTTCGTAGCGGGCGTGACCGGTTTCGTGCACGATGCCCATCATGGCTTGGACAAAATCGTCCTCGCGATAGCGGGTGGTGATGCGCACGTCCTCGGCGACGCCGCCGCAAAATGGATGGGTCGATACATCGAGGCGACCACCTTCAAAATCAAAACCCAACAAGCCCATGACTTCGAGGCCCAGCGCGCGCTGGTTGGCAACTGGAAAAACGCCGGTCGGTGTAAGCACCGTTTCTTTTGCTTGTTTGGCCAACACCTCGGTAATCAGCGACGGCAACCAGCGTTTAAGATCGCCAAAGATGCGTTCGATGGTGGCGCCATTCATGCCGGGTTCAAACTTGGCAACTAACGCGTCGTAGCGCGATAGCCCGGTAGCTTCGGCTAACAGCGTCGCTTCTTGCCGTGCATACTTGACGACATCGCGAAAATTACCGAGGAAGCCTTGCCAATCATTGGCTTTGCGTTGGGTCCGCCACGCATGTTCGCAGCGCGAACCAGCTAAGCTTTTGGCTTCGACCAGCGAGGCTGGCAACAGATTCGCCACTTGCCACTGGCGTTCCATTTCGCGCACCGAAGCTTGCTCAACTGCGTCGGTAGTTTGAGCTTTGGCGGCAGCGAGGGCAGTGGCCAACTGCGGGTCGGTCAGCGTGTTGTGCATCAGCACCGCGAGTTCGGCCATCGCGGCACCGCGGGCATCATTGCCTTTGCTTGGCATCATCGCTGCTTGATCCCAGCCAGCGATTGAAGCGAGATGTTGATAACGATAGAGCTTGGTAAAGCTCGACACCAACGATGCATAGGCCGGAGTTGCACTCATTGTTGATGTTGGTAGCACGAGCACGTTGGGCGCACACATCAGAGGCTTCGGGAATTGCGCAGTGGCACCTAGATTCGATGCTGAGGCCGACAAGCTGAACGTGGTTAATTGGGCCATCCGGGCCAATCTGCCACTCGATTATGCGGTGCCCCATCCGAAACGGCCGTCCAATAATTGGGTTGACACTGCGCGTATTTAAAACATATTTTATACGCAATGAAGCACTCCTACAGTATCGCTGCTGGACAAAAACACTTCCCCAAAGCGGTTGCGGCCAGCGAAGCAGGGGAGCCTGTTCCTATTGAGCGCCACGGCGAGACCATCGCCTACCTCATCTCAAAAGATCGTTTTGACGCGATGCTCGAAACCATGGAATTGTTGTCAAATCCAGATTTTGTATCGGCACTTCGCAAGGACAAGGCTGGCAAGACGGTCTGGAAATCTCTCAAGGATTTGCCATAAGTGAAAGTCTTGGTTTCACAGCAAGTCATCACTCGCCTGCGATCTTTGCATCCAGACCAACGCAAAAAAATACGACTCGCGCTCGACGCACTGGGCAAAAACCGCGGAGATCGCAAACAGCTGACAGGCGCACTGTCTGACTACCATCG
>JAYWHS010000868.1:0-2554 GCA_043777635.1 Kofleriaceae bacterium
CTTGCAGCGTTTGCTTCGCCGCTTGCGCACCAACTACCGCGCAGCGCAGCGCGGCCAATGGTTCTGCCGCCGCCACCACGCCGATGCCTCCCACATCAAACATGTTTCCAACGCTCGCAGCGCGAACCTTGGCCAATCGCGCAGTTACATTTCCGCAAGAAACTGCAGGCAAAGTTGGGTTGCTGTTCGTTGCGTTTGAACGCGAGGCCCAAGAGCAAATCAATTCATGGTTGGCGCCGTTGCTTGCGCAGTATGTGGCCAGCGACGAAGTCAGCTACTACGAAATCCCCCTCATCGCCGGCGCCTACGGCATGGCCTCGAAGTTTATCGACGGTGGGATGCGTCGTGGTGTACCGCAAGCACTGCATGACCGCACCGCCACCTATTACGGGGCACGCCAGCCGTTCTTCGATGCACTGCAAATCACCGATACCTCAAAGCCCTACCTGTTCGTCCTCGATAAACAAGGCCACATCGTGTTTCGGGTCGCTGGTTGGTACAACGGCATTGACGCGCAGGCTGCCAACGATGCAATCACGGATGCGTTAGGCAAACCGCGCAACACGTTACCTGCCGTAGCACCGGTCACCGAGTAGCGCGGGCGCTTCTGTTTGCCCCGCTCCGAGCGTTCGCTCGTTCGCTCCATTTTCGGCCCCGCTCCGAGCGTTCGCTCGTTCGCTCCATTTTCGGGCCCACCGCCAATGCGTCGGTTCAACGCGCTGGCAGTGCCAACATCCGGCGCTGCATGGCGGCTTCGCGCGCAGCAATCGCGGCAAATATTGGCGAAGGTGGCGTTGCCGCTGCACGCAGTAAACCCCGCAGTCGTGGCTTGCCCAGCATCTCGGCGACCAAGTCGCGCGCGCGCGCCCGTTCAGTCGTCGGCAGCATCGAAATTTCAGCGCCATGGTTGCCGTTGGCAACGAAGAATCGCCCCGACGCCGGGGCTTGGGGCTCATCAAATGCACCGCCACTCCATGGATCGTTTTGGCCGTAGACCAACACCAAATGATCGGCGTTGATCAGCGCATAATTGCGCACGAACGCGGTCAGCGTGCCGTTATAGGCAGGCAACGCGACGTCGCCAAAGTACGCAGTAAAATAACTTTCGAGACTTGGCGTCGGCCCCGACAACAGCGGCGTTACCGTGTCATTTACTTGCGACGCAAAGCCCTGCTCAGTCAACCACTCATACGACAATGCGCCATAGCTGCGTGGATCGGGCATTTGTGGCGCTAGCGTCGCTGGTGGTGGGGCCAACAAATCGGCCAGCGCATAGTCCGCGAATTCTTGATCGGTGGAGGCGGCCGTCGGAATCAAGCCGCAACCAGCGATGCCGTCGTATTGCCAAAACGACCAATCCCAATACACCATTTCATTTTCAAGATCGCCGATGGAAAATCCTGACCCAAGCACGCGCAACAACATATCGCGCCGGGTAGTGAGTGTTGCAGCTTGAAAATCGCGCATGCGCTGCGCGCAGTCGGCTGGCAACACCCGTTTCATATACGCCTGATAACCTTCATCGGAGCGCGCCCGCGATGCCGGTGCGACGTACGCAACAGTGCCGTCAACGTCGTTTGGGAAAAAATACCGATGATACAACGCGGTCACGCCACCTTTGCTTGCACCGGTCGACACCCAATGTTGCCGATAAAATCGTCGAAACGTCGAAATCACCGCATGCAGATCTTGTGCAGCGTTCCTGATCGTTAGCGCAGTCCAATCCCACTGCGCTGGAGCTGGCACTGAGGTGCCTTGAAAGCGATGCTCCACCGACATGGAGTTCGCGCCGTAGTCACTGCTCACTTCGCTTTCGTAAAAGCCGAACGAATCATAGCCCCAGTCGGCAACCACGACCGGCTGATCACAGCCCCGATGAGTCAGGTTGATGTGCTGCAAAAACGTTGGGCTCACCGTGTCATGCTGCACTGGCTGCTGGAAATCAAATTCAAAACAGCGCGCACTACCCCGACACGGTTTTGACTCGACATTGCTGACACCCGGCACTGCTGCAAGGCTGTTCGCCAGCGCAGCTTCGTCGCAGATTAACAGTGTGACCGTTGGCGCATCCGGTGCGACCGCTGGCGCAGCATCGTCACCACAGGCAAACAATCCACCAAGCGCAAGCGCTGCTACAACCGTGATTCTCAACGAACGCATGCACTCAAGTATCACGGTTAGGCATCACGCCCACGAGCCGGTACTGACATGAACTAACGAACCTGCGGCGTAGCGATGGACGGCTGTCTGTCTACTCGGCTGGTGGCAAAAAATCGCCAACGCGCACCCGTACAGGGACATGAAGCGCAGTTAGGACGTCGTCATCAGCCAAGGTTTGAACGCTGCCATAGCCATCATTGCGTGGGTCGCGATGCACAACGATTTTTCGATGCAAAATATCAACGATCCAATATTCGGGAACACCGGCTTGGCTGTAGATCTCCGCTTTGAGTCCACGATCAAGCCGCAGCGAACTAACCGAAACCTCTATCACCAACAGCGTGCGACTTGGATGCGGCGAAGTTAACGAGCCGGTGGCTTCCACGATCATAAT
>JAYWHS010000869.1:0-2551 GCA_043777635.1 Kofleriaceae bacterium
CCAGTAGACGATGGCCTTTGGCTGCGCTGGGCATGTGCCACGTAGTCGACAGCGATCGCGCAGCCACGGTGAAACTAGTGCGAGCAATGCCGCAGCATCCATTGCGTAGGTATGCAGCCTGCGATCCGAGTTGGCAAGGGCGAGCCCACCACCAGCGGGTCGGTTAGCCCGCGCGGCCTACCGGGCTTACACCGGCGGTGTCATGCCCAGCGCAAGGTTGGGCCCTGCCACCGAGCGCGACCCGATCGCGGCCAACGCCAGTAGCTGTGCTTCAGGCACCGGCCGCGAGTACAAATAGCCTTGCAGTTCGTCGCAGCCGGCTGCTTCGAGAAATGCGGCTTGATCTAGCCGCTCCACACCCTCGCCAACAACTTTGAGGCGTAGGTTTTTCGACAACGCAATGATGCCGCGAATGATGGCCGCGTCGTCAGCGTTTTGCGTACAGTCTTGAATGAACGAGCGATCAATTTTGAGGTGCGAAAGCGGTAGCTTCTTGAGATAGCCCAGGCTTGAATAACCAACACCAAAGTCATCAATTGCCACGGCGACACCACTATCAGCCAAGGCACGCAGCATGCGGCTAGCATTAGCGTCAGCCAAAAACACACCCTCGGTCAGTTCCAGCGTTAAGCGATCGAGCCGGGCTCCAGTTTCAGCGCAAATCGTACGTAGCGCCGTGTCAAAATTTCCAACGAGCAATTGCCGCGCCGAAATATTGATCGAAATATTAAGGTCGACACCTTGTTGCGCCCAGCGCGCCTGCGCTGCACATGCATGCTGCATCACCCACGCACCGACTTTGCCGATCAGGCCTGTCTCCTCGGCCAGCGGTACAAAATCTCCAGGCGATACCACGCCAAGTTCTTTTGACGTCCAACGCAGCAGCGCTTCGATCGATGTCCATTCGTGGCTGCCCGCCCGCACAATTGGCTGATAGTGCAGCGCAAATTCGTTGCGTGCTACCGCTTTACGCAAACCGTCCATCGTTGCTAAGCGCAGCGCAGCAGCGGCCTTGAGTGCCGGTGTAAAAAACTCAAACGTATTGCGGCCGTTGGCTTTAGCCGAATACAATGCAGCGTCGGCGTGCTTCATTAGCAAATCGGTGGTGGTGCCATCTTCAGGAAAAACCGCCGCACCAATACTTGCCGAAATCGAAAGCGACACCGCTTCGAGGGTTAGTGGTGCGGTTAGCAGCTCAACCACAGCTTGGACTCGCGCCTGCGCTGCAGCACGAGTAGCACCAAGCAACACCACAATGAATTCATCACCACCGGTGCGACAGACAAAGTCGTTTGCCGACAGCGCATTGCGTAGCCGCAACGCGACGATGCGCAACAGTGCATCACCGACCCCGTGGCCGAGCGAATCATTGATGTCCTTGAAGTGATCAAGGTCCATGAAGAACAAGGTGAACGGCGCGCGCTGTTGCAACGGTTCCCGCAAAAACACTTCGAGTCGAGCCCGGTTCGGTAGCCCCGTCAGGCTGTCATGATGGGCTAGATATTCAACCTTGGCTTGCGCCCGATTGCGCTCCGTCACGTCGGTGGAAACGCCCAGCACCCCAGCGCTGGCACTGCCTTCAAATCGAAACGGAATTTTTACCGTGTGCAACACCCGCTGCACGCCGCTGGCGTCGGTAATCAGATCGGCCTCGATGGTTTTTGCTTGGCCGGTGTGCATAACTTCGAGGTCATCTTTGCGAAACTGCGCGGCCTCTTTTGCCGAACTTGCAAAATCAGCGTCGGTTTTGCCTTCGAGCTCATGCACCGCGCAGCCATACGCTGTCGCCAACGCTTGATTCACCAATACGAATCGACCTTCGGCATCTTTGGCAAAAATGAAATGCGGCACCAAGTTGATGACCTGCCGAAGAAAGGCTTCGCCTAGCTCGGGCTGGGTCACTCCGGGTGGAATCATGACTCGAACATGGCGCTTTCCCAGCAACCGGTCAAGCTATGGTTGCGCGGGTTCATTGGCCTGGCCCCCATTTCAAGGTAGGCCTGAAGCGCCAGGCTCAACTGCACAACGGCGCGTCGCTAACAAAAACATGCGAGCGTTTGCCGTCAAGTTGGGGCCGCTCAAGCCGGCAGATTCTACCTGCCACGTTGATGCAGTTCGTGCATGCGTCGACGGTTCTAGTTAGTTGCACTCTTTGCTGTGGCTTGGCTGCCCGGCTGCAACATCTTCTGCGTAAGCTTTGCCATCGAAACGAAACCACTTCCAGCCCGGATCACAACCGCATTGGGAGCCTTCACACGCGCTCACTTCCGGCACCTTAATATCCGCCAAATCATGATGCCGCACGATGGGCGTAGGCAACTCGGTAATCGTAGTGGTGACATTGCCAACGTAGTGGCCGCAGACGCCACGCATGACGTACACCAAACCGTTTTCGTTGTGGCCACTGATTGGACCGCCGGTAAACACTTGGTCCGCGACGCCATCACCGTCGAGATCAGGGCTTGGATTTGCACTTGGCGGATCGCTTTCGGTGTCAGGACTTTTGAGCCGGGTTGTCGCGTCGGCTAGCGGATCAACACACGCCCCGGGC
>JAYWHS010000870.1:0-2551 GCA_043777635.1 Kofleriaceae bacterium
AAAGAACTCGCTGCAATGCGGGCGAGTGGTGGCCCAACTCCGCCGCGCCGTCGCGCCTCGTCGCCAACCCCTCCGGTCACCGAGACCGCGCAGTTTGCAGTCGAAGAATCAACGCAAGAAAACATCGTGGTGCTCGCTGATCAACCGGCCGAGGAACAAGGCTAGTGGCGAAGCGCGCGACGCCCGGTCGCGTGGTAACCAAACGGTTGGCCCAGTCGCGTGTTGTCGACGCGGGGGGCAGTGCGCAGCGCGTTGCAGACGAGCGTCACATGGCGCGGTGTTTACAGTTGGCCGCCACGATGCGTGGTCACACCTCGCCCAATCCGATGGTTGGTTGCGTGATTGTTAATGCCCGTGGCGACGTGATTGCGGAGGGCGTGCACCGTGGGCCGGGGCAGCATCACGCCGAAGCGGATGCAATTGCTCAGCTGGGTCGACGGCGGGTTCGAGGTGGCACGCTGTATGTGAATCTTGAACCATGTACGCATGTTGGGCGCACGCCGCCCTGCGCACCGACGGTCGCGGCGCTGGGCTTGGCTCGGGTTGTGATCGGTGCGCTTGATCCAATTGTGAATCATGGCGGTGGCGCAGCTTGGCTACGCAAGCAGGGACTGCGCGTTGATGTTGGTGTGCTTGCACCAGCGTGCCTCGAACTCAATCGTGGTTTTTATACAACGGCAACGCAGGGTCGCCCGCACGTTGTCGCCAAAGCAGCGGCAAGTTTGGATGGCAAGATTGCCACGGTGCGTGGTGAGTCCAAATGGATTACCGGTGCCGCGGCGCGGCACGATGCCATGTCGCTGCGCGCAGCTTGCGATGCGATCTTGGTTGGCATCGGTACGGTACTCGCCGACGATCCGAAGTTGACGGTACGTGGTGTTCGCAGCGCGGTCAGCCCGGTGCGCATTGTGGTCGATTCTGCAGCTCGCACGCCGCTGCACGCCGCATTGTTGCCACGCCAAGCGAAGGATGATGTACGGGTTTTTATCGCGGCAGCGGCGGCCCAGTTGAGTGAACCAGCCGGGCAACGTCGGGCCGCTGCGTTGGCGACCGCCGGTGCAACGGTGCTGCGCTTGCCATCGGGTGGTGACGGCAGGGTCGATCTGAGCGCCCTAGCGACGGCGTTGGCCGGGCACGGAATCATGTCGGTGTTGATCGAAGGTGGCGGTACTGTGCACGGCAGTTTTTTTGCAGCTGGTCTGGTTGATGAGTTGTACTTGTATCAAGCGCCGTTGTTGATCGGCGGTGATGCCGCGCCGGGCTGGCTGCGTGGCCCCGGCTACGCTACGCTGTCCGCAGCCCCACGGTTGACCGCAGTCGCGCCGCCGCGTTTGGTTGGGCACGACCTGGTTTGGCACCTCCGCGTCGAACCAACCGCCGCCAGCATTGCGCACGATTTCCGCTTGCAGGGTGGCCGTGCAGGTCGCCAACTTCGTGGTACATAGCGCTCGTGTTTACTGGCTTAGTCGAAGATCTGGGTACGATTGCTGCGCTGCAACGACGCAGTGACGCCTTGGTGCTGACCGTACGGCCGCGTGCCATGCCAATTGCCGAATTGGTGATTGGCGAATCGATTAGTCACGACGGTGTGTGTTTGACCGTCACCGGAATTCACAGTGACAGCTACACCGTGTTAGCTGGTGCCGAGACCCTTGCGAAAACCACGCTGGGTCGGCTGCGCATCGGCAACAACGTGAATCTTGAACGAGCGCTGCGCCTCGGTGATCGCTTGGGCGGCCACTGGGTAACCGGTCATATCGATGGCACCGGCGAACTTGTCGTGCGCCGCGACATGGGTGCCAATCTGTTGCTCGGCGTGCATTGCAGTCCGGCACTTTTACGCTACGTCGTGGCTAAAGGCTCCATTGCGCTGTGTGGCGTGAGTCTCACGGTCAACGCGGTCGATGCTAGTAGTTTTTCAGTCGCGATTATTCCGCATACCAACAGCAATACGTCGCTGGCCGATGTGCGCCTTGGTGATGCGGTAAATCTTGAAGTTGATTTGATTGCCAAGCATGTTGAAAAACTGCTTGGTGGCCACATGCCTTCACCTCCGTCGACGCCCGACGGTAGCTGGTAACGAGGAGCCTCATGTCTGATGCAATTGAACGGGTAAAACATGCACTAGCGGAAATGCGCGCTGGCAAGATGGTCATTCTCGTCGACGATGAAGATCGCGAAAATGAAGGTGACTTGGTTTTGGCTGCTGAAAAAGTCACGCACGAACAAATCAATTTCATGGCCACGCATGCGCGCGGCTTGATTTGTTTGGCGATGTCGGATGAGTTGATTGCAAAACTTGATCTACCGATGATGGTGCGCGACAACCAAGCTTCGCTCGGCACGGCCTTCACGGTTTCTATTGAAGCGCGTCATGGTGTTTCAACTGGTATTTCTGCGCGCGATCGCGCAACCACGATCAGCGCGGCAATCGCCGACGACGCGTCACCCGCCCATGTGGTGTCGCCAGGTCATATTTTTCCGTTGCGGGCACGGCCGGGTGGGGTGCTGGTGCGCACCGGGCAAACCGAAGGTTCCGTTGACTTAGCGC
>JAYWHS010000871.1:0-32447 GCA_043777635.1 Kofleriaceae bacterium
CGCGATTTATTAGCAAAATTGTGCCAAGGCCCAGTCGCACTACGCGCGCTGAGCGCCACCGACCGTAAAGCGTTGGTGACGTTGCGGGAACGCGGCTGGGTTGCCGATGTTGAAGTCATGTTGCAGGCGCGCACCAAAGCTCGAACCGAGCGGGTGGCGCGGTTGAATGCTGAGTCGCAAGCCGCTGCCGATGCGGTGGTGCGCGCACCGGCCAAGGCTAAAATTGTAGCATTGTTGCACGCCGGACCTCGCTCGATCGCGGAGTTACGGGCCGAGGGTGCATCGGCTGCGGCGCTCCGTGAACTGGAAAAGGCCGGCGTGATCGTCGTCGACAAAAAGCCGATGGCGTTGCACGCATTGGCGGGGGGCGGGATGCACGCGGATGCCGCACCACCGCAACTCACGGATGAACAACAAGCTGCCGTAGCGAAAATAGTCACGGCAACGCGGACTGGATTTGCTAGTTTTTTACTCTTTGGCATTACCGGCAGCGGCAAAACCGAAGTGTATCTGCATGTGATTCACGATGTGCTAGCGGATGGCAAAACCGCGATTGTGTTAGTGCCCGAAATTTCGCTGACGCCGCAATTGGCAGCGCGGTTTCGTGCCCGCTTTGGCGATCTAGTCGCGGTCTTGCATTCTGGGTTATCGGCGCGTGATCGTCATGATGAATGGCAGCGGTTGCGGCGTGGGCAAGCGCGTATTGCGGTGGGCGCGCGGTCGGCAGTATTTGCGCCTCTTTCAAATGTCGGCGTGATTATCGTCGACGAAGAACACGACGGTTCGTTTAAGCAAGAAGAAGGTGTGCGCTATCATGCCCGTGACGTGGCCGTGGTGCGAGCGCAACGGGCTAAGGCCGTCTGCGTGCTCGGGTCGGCGACGCCAAGTTTAGAAACCTATTGGCAGACCGAACGCGGGGCGTATCAGCTGTTGGCGTTGACCAAGCGGCCAACGGCGCAGCCGCTGCCCACCGTCGAAGTGGTTGATCTTTTGGTGCATCGCCCTGATGGCGAGGCCATGCTGTCGGAGCTTTTGCGGACGGCGGTTGCCGAATGTTTGGCGACGGGCGATCAGTGTGTGCTGTTCCTCAACCGACGAGGATTCGCTACGTTTGTGATGTGTAAGGTCTGCGGATTTTCGTTCCGCTGTAACCATTGTTCGGTGTCGATGACCTATCACCGCGAACGTGATCAGCTCATGTGCCACTACTGTGGCGCAGCGCAACGGGTGCCAAGCCAATGTCCAAGCTGCAAGCATGTCGACGGTATCGAACGTCGCGGCTTGGGCACCGAGCGGGTAGCCGATGCGGTGATGAAGCAATTCCCTGGGGCCCGAGTAGCGCGCTTGGATCGCGACACGGCGACCGGCCGCAAACTCGAAGAAATTTTGCGTTCGGTGCATGATCGCAAGGTCGATATTTTGGTTGGCACCCAGATGGTCAGCAAAGGCCACGATTTCCCCGGGGTGACGTTGGTTGGCGTGCTGTGCGCCGATACCGGGCTCACATTGCCGGATTTTCGTGCGGCTGAACGCACCTACCAATTGCTGTCGCAGGTTGCTGGGCGGGCCGGGCGCGGCGAACGGCCTGGCAAAGTGCTCATTCAGACCTATCGCGCCAAAGCGCTGGCGATTACCGCAGCGATGAATCACGACTATCTAGGATTTTATACCGGTGAAATGGCGGCGCGTGCCGATTTGGGCTATCCGCCGCACGGCCGGCTTATTGCCGTGCGCCTCGATAGTGCCGATGCCAACTTGGTGGTCGAGACCGCGCATCGCTTGGCCCAGCTGGCTGATGTCGTTGGCAAGCGTATCGGTGGCGTTGAAGTCGCCGGGCCGGTGGCTGCGCCGCTCGAAAAACTGCGGGGCCGGGTTCGCTGGCAGATCTGGCTGCGCGGGCCGCGCCGCCAAGATGTCCGTCAAGTAGCGCGCAGCATAATGACCGCCGACGTGCCATCTGCGGTACGAGTCAGCCTAGACGTAGATCCAGTCTCCACCATGTAGTAAAACCGTAGTGGCAGTCGTCGCCCTTGTAATTTCGTGCCAGCAACTAATCCGCCTACCACTGTGCCTTGTGTCTTTTTGGTGTGTGAACCCAACGAGACGGCGGCGTTGCGCAGTCATTTCCTGGAGCCGTTGCCACAAGGGTCGGTCGAAGTGGTGGTTGAAAGTGGCGGGGACGATGCGTTAGCAAGATTTTTTGCGCGCCGGCCGGAGGTGGTTGTGATAACCGCCACGCTCTCGACAGGTGATTCGCGGGCCATGCTTGATGCGCTGCGATCTGCGACTCCTCGGGGCCAGCTTGGCGTCGTGTTAATTGGCGATGCCGTGGGCCCGGTCCGCACGGCGCTCGATGCCTTAGATTTTGCCGCCGATCGTTTCGTCGCTCGCCCGCTGTCGGCCAAGAGCCTTCGTTTCGCAGTCGGGCAATGCTTGGAAATGGTCGCAACCAGTCGCAACATTGCGACGGCATCGGCATCGCGCGCTGCCATTGTGCCGATCGCTACGTCAGAGCGACCGAGCGGGGTACACGATCAACTCGGCAAGCCAGCCGGCGACGCTGCTGACGAAGCCAGCGACGAGCCGCGCATTGTCACTGCGCCGGGTGGTTGGCACCCGGGCAATACCGCAGCGTTGGGTCCGGGTGCGCAAGACTGGGATGCTCCGATGGCAGGGCCCGTCGAGCGCGAGCCGACCTTTGTGCTTGCTAGCGCAGGGATGGCTCAGCCGTCGGAGATTCCGGACGTTCGTGGGCAAACGCGTGCGATCGATTTTGATGGTGACACCGGTGCTGGCTCGCTGGCCATGACGGCGCGCTCGGGTGAGCCCGGCGATAGTTGGCACATCACGCCGGTGCGCCCAGTCACCGAAGTAGTGCCGGCCGCCCCCGATCCAGCGAACTCCACCGAGGTGCCGCCACCGAGTCGGGGTGGTGGTCGTGATTTCGCACGCGAGCTACGCGAAAAGATGACGCGTATGGCGGACCGTTTGTTCGCGCAACCCGGTGGCAGCGGGCCGGTTGACGTTTCACCTCGGCATTCGCACGAAACTGAAATTGATATTGGCGCATTTGCTGATGAACCCTCGCTGCCTGGCAATGCAACCGAGATTATAGGATTACGTTCGCCGGACGCCGCGCCGTCGGATGACGTATCGTCAGGCAGTACCACGCCAGGTGCGTGGCTAGAGCCGGCCCGCGACCGTGCGGCTAGTATTGCTAGCGATGTTGCGTTAGGCACTGCGGATGCCGTGAACTTGATTGCCCGTTGTCATCGGCAAGGGCTGACCGGTAGGTTGGTGTTCCGCAACGATCGCCATGAATTGGTTTTGTTTTTTGATGCTGGCCGCTTGGTTTTTGCAGCGTCCAATCAGCCCGCTGATCGGATGGGCGCGATGTTGTGCCGCGAAGGTAAAATTACTCGTGCGCAATTATCGCAATGTGATCAACAGGTCGGCAAGAGTGGCCGCCGCACCGGCGAAACCTTGGTCGACTTAGGCTTCTTAAAGCGCCGCGAATTATTGCCTGCGGTACGGCGTCATCTTGAAGATGTTTTGTTTTCGGCTTTCTCGTGGCGGACCGGGACGTTTGTGGTGGTTAATGATGAAGTTGCATCGGTGGAGCGGATTCGGATGTCGCGGCTGGTGCCCGCGCTCGTCGTCGAAGGCATCCGACGCAAGTACGATGTCGACACGTTGGCGCGCATTGGCGTTACGCCGTCGGCGGTATTGGAACTTGCCGACCGTGAAAAGGCTGCTGGTGTGCTAGCCGCAATGGACGTGCCGGCGGCCGAGCGCGCAGCGATCAGTGAAGCCGACGGGGTTGCCGAGCTCGGTGTTTTGGCGCGTAAAGCCGGCGGCGATTTCGTTGGTATCGCAAGTGTGGCCTACTCGCTGGCGGTGTTCGGCATTGCAACCTTGCGCCGCGGCGCTTCGACCGACGAAGAACCCGAACTCGATGACACCAACGCCCTGGTCGGCGAAACCGATATTGCGATTGACCGCGCGCGGGTGTTGGGGCGCTGCCAACTTGTTGAGGAAGCTGATTATTTTGCGATGCTCGGGGTGCGCCGCGAAGCTTCAGCGTTTGAGATTCGACGAGCGTTTGATGCAGCGCGCCGGGATTTCGCCTTGGAAACATTTCCAGCAGAATTGCGGCGCGAGTTAGCACGCGAAATTTCAGCGATTAGCCAAGTGCTTGAAGAAGCGTTTTGGGTGCTGCGCGATGATCAGCTGCGCGCTAGTTATTTACGTCATTTGGTGGATCGGGTCGATGCGATGGATCGGGTGCAATAGTGAATCGCCTGCGCGTCGTGTTCATGGGGTCGCCGGATTTTGCAGTGCCAAGTCTGCAAGCGGTGGCTGCCGAGTTCGAGGTTGTCGCGGTCGTCTGTCAACCGGACAAGCCGGCCGGCCGAGGTAAACAGTTGACTGCGCCGGCAGTTAAACTCGCAGCGTTGGCATTGCAGTTGCCAGTGTTGCAACCTGCCTCGGTCCGCACCCCGGCGTTTTTGGCCGAGCTACAGGCACTCGCGGCCGATATTGCGGTGGTGGTTGCCTACGGCAAGATCTTGCCGCGCGGCGTGCTCGAAGCCTTTCGCCTAGGTTGCATCAATGTGCATGGCTCGTTGTTGCCGGCATATCGCGGCGCAGCCCCGATTCAGTGGGCCGTCATCGATGGCTTACGCGAAACCGGCGTCACGATCATGCAGCTCGATGAAGGTATGGACACTGGGGCGATGCTGGCAACGCAAACCATGCCGATTGTGCCAGGCCAAAGTGCAGGCGACCTGGCAACCGCGATGGCACCCATTGGTGCGGCGGCATTGATGCGCACGTTGCGCGAGGTGGTCGCAGGGCAGGCGGTTTCGACCGCGCAGCCAGGTAACCCTAGCGTCGCGCGCATGTTGCGCAAAGAAGATGGCTGGATCGACTTTACGCAAACTGCAGCGCACGTCGCTGCGCAGATCAACGGCGTAGATCCATGGCCGGGTGCGCAAGCTTTGCTGCATGGTGCCGATGATGCAGTGATTGCGATTAAACTTTTCGGTGCGGTTGTTGTTGCTGGCCAGCTAGATGGTGATGGGCCAGCGCCAGGTGCGATCGTCGCAATATCATCGCAAGGCGCTGACATCGTCTGCGCCGATGGCCTCGTGCGCATTGCCGACATTCAAGTGGCTGGCCGCAAACGTATGGCGTTTGCTGCATTGGCTGCCGGCCGAGGTGTCGTGGTTGGTCAACGTTTGTCGTTGGTGCAAAATCCTTCATGACCGGGCGTGATGTTGCACGCAAAGTGCTTGAGCGCGTCGCGCAACAAAAGGCGTGGGCCACGTTGGCGTTAGATGCCGAACTCAAAGTCAGTGGCCTCGACGAGCGCGAGCGCCGGTTTGCGTCGGAGCTGACCTACGGTGTGTTGCGGCATCAGCAACGGCTTGATGATGCGCTGGCCCGCCATGCCGATGTGCGTCGCACGCCGCCTAAAGTTGTGATCGCCTTGCGCGTCGCAGCGTATCAATTGCTGTTGCTCGATCGTGTGCCGCCGTATGCCGTAGTCGATGATGCGGTGACGGTGGCCAAAAAAGTTGGCGGGGCCAAGCTGGGCGGATTTGTCAACGCGGTGTTGCGCAAGGTTGTATCGGCAGGGTTTGCGCCACTGCCCACCGATCTCGCCGATCGCGCCAGTGCCGAATACTCCATGCCGCGTTGGATCGTCGACGAAGTTGCGGCCGCGCTTGGCGACGACGCAGCTGCGCAACTGCATGCAGCCATCGCTGGCTTCACGGCGCAACCGACAATGACCCTGCGTGCCAATCGGCAACGCATCAGCGCTGATGACTTGGTCGCAGCGCTGAGCAGTGAAGGTGTCGAAGCTAGTCGAGCGGCGTTGTCCACCGACGGTGTGGTCGTCCGCAGTTTAGGTGATCCGTCGAAACATCCGCGATTTTTGGCGGGCGAATTTGCGATTCAAGATCTTGGTGCGCAACGCGTGGCCGAGCTGGCTGCACCTGGTGCGACCGATCATATTCTCGACGCCTGCGCTGGCGTCGGAGGCAAAGCTTGTCATCTCGCTGAGCTACAAGGCGATGCTGGTCAGATCGATGCGGCCGATTTATCGGGAACCAAGCTCGGGTTGTTGCGCGCATCGGCGCAGCGCTTGGGCCATCGATCGATTCGCTGTATTCAAGCTGATTTGATCGCGGGCTCGTCGCTGCTGGCGGCAAGTTATCCACTCATCGTGTTAGATGCTCCGTGCTCCGGGCTCGGGGTCTTGCGCCGTCACCCGGACGCCAAATGGCGGTTGACGGCCGAGTCGGTTGCGCCGTTGGTGGCATTGCAAGCCGCGTTACTTGATGCCTTGATTCCTCGGCTCGCACCTGGCGGGGCCTTGGTGTATTCGGTTTGTTCGTTCACCAACCGCGAAGGCCCGGCGCAAATTGCTGCGGCGTTGGCGCGGCAACCAACGCTGCAACTGGTGGCCGAAGAACGCACGTGGCCGCATCGCGATGAGTGCGATGCTTTTTATCTGGCGAAGCTACAGCGCCGCGCGTGAAGCTATCGCTTTAGCTCGTAGGTCGGCGATCGTCGCTCGGTAGTCTTTGGCACCAAACACCGCGCTTCCAGCGACAAAAACGTTGGCACCGGCGGCTGCGACCGCAGCGATGTTGTCGCCTTTGATGCCGCCATCAACTTCGATGTCGACGTTCAGGCCGCGCTCGTCGATCATGCGGCGCAGCTCGGTGATTTTGGCGAGCACGTTGCTGATAAAACGTTGGCCACCAAATCCAGGGTTGACGGACATCACCAGCACCATGCTGACATCGGGTAGTACCCAGCGCAGGCTTTCGAGCGAGGTTGCCGGGTTGATGGCAACCGCCGGTTTTTTGCCAAGCTCGGCGATGGCGGCAACGGTGCGGTGCAAATGCGGACACGCTTCAGCATGCACCGCGATGAGATCAGCGCCGGCACGCGCGTAGTCGGCTATCCAGCGGTCGGCATTTTCGATCATCAAGTGTACGTCCAGGGGCAGGGTGGTCGCGCGCCGCACCGCTTCGATCACTAACGGGCCAATGGTTAGATTGGGCACAAAATGGCCGTCCATGACATCAACGTGAATGTAGTCGGCGCCAGCGACGGTTACCGCTTCGATTTCAGCAGCTAAGCGGCCAAAATCGGCGGATAAAATAGACGGCGCAATCAAGATGGGACGAGCGGTACTCACAAATCCGACTATGTCCGATTGCGCCGCTCGGTGCAACGTGACCGAGGAGGCTGATGTTAAACGGTTGCGGAGTCCATCTGCTGCGTTGTCTACAACAGGTCTTTACCCTCTTCCTCGGCTTTGCCGATGAATTCACCCGCGCTTCCGGTCCTCATATACATGAGTATGCTCCGGTCCGGTTCGCACTCCGCCTTGCATCTGGACTTCCTCACTCATGGAACGCCAGCCTCCTAGGCCGCCGAGTTGTGGGCGCATCAAGGGCCGGTGCCTGTCCACTATTTGGCGTTATCGCCGAGGGTGCCGCCAAATTCTTCGACCAACTGATCGTCGTAATGATCGGCGGCATGCAGTACACGATTGAGGATGTCGGTCATTTCGCTGTAATCAAGATCGAGGGTTGGGCGTTCAGCAATCAGCAAGATGCGATCACTCACCAGCGCGAACGCAGCGCCGACTAACTCGAAATTAGTCTCCAGCAAATGAGTGAATAGTTTGGCCCGATCGACCTTGGCGTCGAGGGTCACAACGACCGCGCTGACCCGCACATGCGGCATGGGTTGCCGGTCGAGTAGCGAAATTTCAATGGCGGCCGAGCCGTGGCGCAGCCGCCAGGTCATCAGCTCGCCAACCGCTGGATTGGGCTGCACGCAGTCTTCGTGGCCGAGTTGTTCGAGCACGCGCTCGATCAGCGCCACACTTGACCGCACGTTGGTTTGCCGTTGATTGGAAAATAGCGCTGGTTGGGCCATGAACGATCTCCGAGGGTGCGGTAGCGACTGATACACTACGATACCGGACTATTGCCTGATTTTGCAACGTGACTGAGCCTCGCCCCACGACTTCACTCGAAAACGATCGCAACCTGCGCGCCATTGTTGCGCTTGCAGTGTTGCTGGTGGTGGGCGCTGCGTTGGGGGTTTGGCTGTGGTCCCGTCGGCCCAGCACCACCCCGGCGTTGCGCGAGGATCTCGCTGCAAACGAGGATGTCGTCGACGAAGGCTATCTCGAAAACGAATCGGACGGCCCTGCGGTCAATCCAACTAAGGCCGGGCCCGGTGCGCTGCAACTGCGCGGCACCGTGGTCGATACCGGCGGTTTGCCGGTGAGTGGTGTGCAAGTGTTTGCCGAGCTCGAACCACCGCCTGCGCCGATTCGGCCAAGTGCAGCACCCGGTGGCCTGCTGGGATCGGCCGGCAGTGCAGCAGCTCCGACGGTGGTGATGCCTAGCACCGCCAGCGTGCACACATCGTGGCGCGCCGTTGCCTTGCCTACCGACCGCGACGGGCAGTTCGTGGTCGATGGCCTCATCGACGGTAGTTATCGCATTGTGGTGCGCGGTTCCGCGGTGGCAACCGCCGAAGTCCGGCGGGTCGCTGTGCCACAAAGTCTGCGCGATAATCTGCGAGTTATTGTGGCTCGTCGCGTGCTCATTGTAGGCACGGTTGTCGACGGTAAAACCCCTGTGCGCAATGCCCATGTAGCCATCCGCAGCGATGCGATTGGCGGCATGATGGAGGGCCTCACTGACGCTGCGGGGCGTTTTGAATTTCGTGATTTGCCCGAAGGTGGCTACTTGATTTGGGCATGGCAAGGCGACATTGCGGCCAATGCGCAACGGGTGTTGCGCCGTGGTTTTGTACCGGCCGGTGAAGTGTTGTTGCGCATGCAATCGGCAACGATCGTGGTCGGCCGCGTGATCGATCGCGAAGAAGGCATCGGCGTGGCGGCCGCTATCGAGCTAGCGCCGGTCGACGATCGCGAAGCGCCGCGTTATGTGCAAAGCGACAGCGACGGCGTATTTCGCATTGAAGGTGTGCCACACGGTCGGTGGATTGCCGATGCGTATGCGCCGGGTTATCTCACTGCGCAAACCGTCGAGTTGGTTGCTGGGCGGGGCCAGCCTCAACTTGAAGTCACCGCCGGTGCGGTGGTCGATGGTCGTGTGCTCGATGTCGATGGTCGGCCGATCGCTGGTGCGACGGTCACTGCACAGGTCAGTCAAAACGGTGCAACGCATGAGTTGTCAGCGTCGGTGGAAGCCGAACGTTTGCGGCGCTTCGACGGTGCGGTGACCGGTGTGACTGGCGTAACTGCGGCAGTCGTGCCCAGAGGCGCACCACCTGCACGCGTGCCGGTGCGCACCGCGACGTATGATCCACGCGGCGAGCTTGGAGTATTGCGACCGATACCAGCGATTCCTGCGATACCTAATCCGGTTGCGGTAGCGCCGGTGTTTCCGACGGTGCCAGGGCCCGCCGGCTCAGGCTCGGCAGCAGCGGTTGCGGCGCCCGTAGCCAGCACCACCGTGCAAGCTAGTCCGTTGCGCGCCATGATCGCGAGTGCTCAAGTCTTGCCGGTTGCCCCGTCGAAAAGTTCGATGTGGATTACCGATCGCGATGGTCACTATCGCATTCGCGCAGTGACTGCCGGCCAAGTTACCGTCGAGGCCCGCGCGGCCGGAGTTGCACCCGGCTCGGTAACAGTTGGCCCTGCTGTGGTTGGTGAAGTATTGAGTCACGTCGATATCACCTTGGGTGCCGGCACCGTTGTGAGCGGCCGCGTCTTGGATCCGCAACATGTGCCGGTGCCGGGCGCGTTGGTGGTTGCAATCGATACTGCCAACCGAACGTTGGGTCGCACGTCGACATCCAGCGCAGGCGACTATCGCCTCGGACCATTCACCGGCGCGGTCACGCTTAAAGCTTCGGCGTTTGGTTATCGCGAAGTGACGGTGGCGGTTGCGTTGGGCACTGACGCTCAGGCCACGTCCGCGCAACTCGCGCAAGATCTTGAACTGCAGCCAGCCGATGCGCAAATTGATGGCATCGTCGAAGATGTGCGTGGTGTGCCGGTTGCCGGAGCCATCGTCACAGTGCCTGGCACCGCGTCGGCGCGCGCAGTCGTGGCCATCGACGGTACGTTTCGTTTGACCAACATGGCAGCCGGCACGGTGCCGCTGCATATCGAGCATGCGATGTATCCGCCCTTTGATTCCACTGCGACCACCGGCGTGCGTGGCCGTTGGCGCTTGCCGCTGGGCGGCGGCATCGATGGTGTTGTGTTGTCGCAACTCACTGCGGCACCACTGCCAAAATCGACGGTGAACCTGCGTAATGCGCAAGGCGGTAGAGCGCGCGGCGTTACCGACGACCGTGGCCGTTTTGTAATCGCTGCGTTGGCGCCGGGGTCGTGGACGGTTGAGATCAACACTGCCAACTACGCGACGTTTACTGCCACCGTGCAAATCGCCGCTGCCAGCGAACCGGGCGCAACTTCGCTACACGATCAACGATTTGAACTATTGCGTGGCACCACCATCGCAGGCGTTGTGCGTGACGATCGTGGCACGCGCCTCGCTGGAGCCAACGTTGAAGTATCCAGCGCCGGCGTGCCATTGCGCTGCTCTGGTACCACTGGTCCCGACGGTGAATTTCAGTTGCGCAATTGCCCCTCGGGCGACCTCATTATCCGCGCTAGCAAAAGTGGCCACTCGGTCGAAAGTTCCACCACCGTGCGCGCTGGCGACGATATTCGCAACATCGCGCTGGAGTTGCGGTGAGGCGAAAGGCTGCTACATAACCGCATGATGGTATCGGGGGATGCATGGTTAAGGTTCTAGTTTTAGTTTTAGTTTTTGTAAACGCCGTGTTGTTTGCATGCGGTGGCGGTGGCAGATTGCAGTCGACAGCGCAACCAAAGGCCGACAACGTTGCGATGACCGAAGCGGATGCGCGTGCTGCCTATGATCAGCATCGCTACCTGGATTGTGAGCGTGGCTATCTAGCGCTGATCAGTCAGTCGCAATCGACTGCTGCCAACGCAGAAAGTTACTACGGCGCTGCTTGTTGTAGTGCGTTAGCCGGCAAGCCGGACGCGGCATTTTCGTCGCTGAGCAAAGCGATTGAATTGGGACTTTCTTCTTTCAATTTGGACTATGTGTATGTCGATGCTGATCTTTCGTTATTGCATACCGACGTTCGGTGGCAGCACGTTGTTGGGTCGCTTAACGTTGCACAATCAAAGCACTTTACCAACCCAAGTCTTCGCGTTGAGCTGCTTGCGCGCAGTGAAATTGATCAAGCCGCAAGGCGACGTTTTGCATTGGATTTGTCGAATCTGATCATGCAAAAGGAGATGGTGGCGGTAGATGTTGCGAATACCGCGTGGCTAAAACAAGTGATCAAAAAAAGCGGATGGCCGACCAAGACCATGGTTGGTCAAGACGGTGCATTTGCAGCGTACCTTCTGGTTCAACATGCAGATTTTGACCTGGATTTTCAACGTGCCTGCCTCCTCCATTTGAAGACTGCCGTACGCAGCGGTGAGGCTGATGCCTTGCACGTTGCATATGTTGAAGACCGCATCGCCGTGGCTGAGAAGCGACCTCAGCGCTATGGGACTCAATTTATGAACGACGAAACCCCATTTCCTATCGAGGATCCTGCACACGTCGACGAGCGGCGCGCGGCGGTTGGGTTGGGCACGCTCGCCGACTACAAGAAGGAAATGCTGTTGCAAACTTGGAAGCAGACGCCTGCGAAGCCCGCGTCGAAATAATCGCCACTCTGACGTTCAGCTGATAAGCGGCGACGGTGCTAACGCGCTGCATGTGACGGCAGTACGCGCCTATGCAAAGCGCGACAATGCAGCGACTCGATAGCGTGGTTGGTCACGGTTACTTCGCGGATTCGCTTGGACGTTGGCGGTCTACTGGGCTAAGCTCAACGCATGTCGAGCCGCGACCTTCACCTCATTGCCATGATTGACGCTGTCGTTGCGCGTGGTGCGGCGAGCGAGTCAGAGCTTTTGGTTGGGATGGTGTATGGCAATCTCAAGTTGGAAGACTCACGGCTTGAACGTGACACGGTTACTGCCGCCGTGAACAACGTCCTCGCGCTAACCAAGTAACGATTGGAATCTCGGTGGGCGGTTGGGAAAACGATGCCCCGCAGACGCCAGCGCAATTACTCGCATCAACGAACTTGGTGCGATGTCATCAGCAAATGGTTGCGATGGTGAACGCGCATCTGAGTAATCGAACTCGCTATCAACCGGTCCTATCTGACGTACTAGAATTTCATCGCTTGGCGATGCAACAAATCGTCCCTACAGCTGGGCGATGGCGTATTGAAGATGTTGCGATTCGAGGCAGCAAACACGAGCCGTTGGATTTTGGCCACGTGCCATCGGCAGTGGCGGCAATGCTGGAAACGTTGGCCGCCGACTTTGACAAAAAAGACGCCGTAGATGCAGCCGCGTATTTGATGTGGCAAATCAACTGGATTCACCCATTTGATGATGGCAATGGTCGCGTGGCCAGGGTCTTGGCGTTTGCCGTTCTCTTTAGTCGCCTAGGTAGAGTCCCTGTTTCTCAACCCGGCCAACCAAGTTTTCTTGATCGTTTGTCATGGCGGCGCCTCGACTATATTGATGCGTTAGAAGTTGCTGACGCGGCATACAAGCGTGGCTACATAGATGTTGAAATAATGGCTCAACTATTGTTCGAGGTAGTACGTGACTCGTTATTGTCTGTTGACCCATCGCGACCTTAATTTTCTCGGATGACAAAATAGAACTCGAAGGCCTCACCACCAAAGCTGGCGACGTTAGACGTGTTACGGAGTGCCGGCTGGTTGGGGGGCTTGGTGTCGTGTGGCAAGCCCTTTTTTGTAGTCAGCTAGCGAGTCGAGGCCAACGGTGGCGCGCCGTGCGTCAACATTGACCGGATCTTCAATCGGAAATGGCTCGGTTGAATTCTTGAATTGGGTGCCGTAGCGCTGAGGGCGATTAGAGGCGACCGCAATGCGGTCGTAGAGGTATGCAACTTCTTGAGCTTCGACTTCGCCGGTTGTAACCAACGGTTCGATCAACGTGAGGCACAATTTCTGGAATTCAAGATCTTGGTCAGCATGTTGCGCTAGTAGCCATGCAGCGTTAGCTCCGTCGCCTCCGACCAAAGACTTGCCGGGCCAGCCCCGCTTTGCAACGATTTGTTTGAACCAGCTTAGATTTCGGGCATCAACTGCGACAACTTCTTGGGCCAGGATTGGGTCTGATTGATTTTGCAGCCAGCGTGTCCGCACCTCCTGGTCTTCTTCAGTATGTGCCAAGAGTTCCTTGCGAAGCGAGGGGTCTTTTAGGGTTCTGGTATAGTTGTTTTCTGCTGCGGCAATTGTGATCGTCCAACGTGGGTCAGTGTGCAGCGTTTCGAGATCAGGGTCATGCACGAGGTGCAGGTGATTGTCGTAGCCGAATTCAATCGCCGAGTTCAGGGCTGCAAAAGTGGCATCGGCTCGTTTCGCCAAGGAGCTACAACACGCGGCGTTATATAATGCTTGGGACTTGTGGCCGCGGTCGACGGTTCGATGCGCCAACTCCAGGTACTGCTGCTCACAGCGAAGGAACGCCTTCTGATCGTACGAATCGTTCGCATGTTGCTCCAAGGTTTTGAGACTGGCAGGATGTGGGCTCGACGCGCAAGCGCCGCAGAAAATCAGATACATGAGGTGGCGTGGATTCATAGTTCCTTTGCAGACTTAACTGCCGATGGTGGCCTGCGTGGAACAACGGTACCCTGACAGGATGAATTGACAATGGGTTAGGTTTGGCGCAGCCCATTGCGCCATGCGCCAGCGAGCAGGTTTTCGCCGATGCGGTAGGGGATAGATGCCGGGTGGTCGGTGTTCCACAGGGCAAAATCAGCGCAGTGGCCGATGGCGATTTGTCCGAGATCCGGACGACGTAGCGCAACGGCAGCGTGGCGGGTGACGCCGAGCCAGGTTTCTTCGACGGTCATGCCGTAGTGGGTGGTGGCGAGCCACATCGGGACGCCGAGGCCAATTGCATAGCTGGTGCCAGGGTTCAGATCGGAGGCGATTGCCAAGTGCATGCCAGCTTGGCGCAACATGGCGACCGGAGGCGGTGCTTGTCTGAGCTGCACACACGCGGTTGGAATCATGACGCCGATGGTGCCGGCGCGCGCTAAGGCCTGGGCGCCACCGAGGGAAATTTGTTCGAGATGATCAGCGGAGGCGGCACCGAGTTCGGCCAATACTTCGGCGGCCCCAAGGTCTACGAATTGACCGATGTGGCCGCGCACCGCGAGCCCTGCGCGGTGGGCTGCACGCCAGATGGCGCTGGCTTCGTCGAGGGTGTACGCGCCTTCGTCGCAATACACATCGACCGAGGTCGCGAGTTGATCACGTGCCGCAGCAGCGATAATGTCGTCGATGAACGCGGTAATCCACGCCGCGCGCGTGGCCGCGCTGGCCCGAGCGACCACCGGTACCACATGAGCGAGCAACGTTGCTTCAAGCCGCACCGCACTGGCCGCTTTGGCATTGGCGATGCAACGTAAGCTGCGCAGCTCGCCGTCGACGGTGAGTTCATAGCCGCTCTTAGCTTCGACGGTGGTGATGCCAGTTGCATGCATCAACGCCGCGCGTGCAACGATGAGGTCGTGTAGCGCAGTATCGGACAAAGCCTGGGTGGCTTGCACGGTGGCAACGATTCCGCCGCCAGCCGCAGCAATCGCAGCGTAATCGGCCCCGGCTGCACGCAGGGCAAATTCGTTGGCCCTGTCGCCGCCAAAGAGCAGGTGGGTGTGGCAGTCGATGAGGCCTGGGCTCAGCAGCCGGCCGGCACCGTCGACGGTTGTGTCGTAGGCTAACGAGCGATCGAGGTCGCTACGGGCGCCGACCCAAACGATTGTGCCGTTGTGCGCAACCACTGCGCCATCGTCGACCAAGCCGAGCCCCGGCCGCGTAGGATCAGCAGTAAGCACACGAACGTGATCGATCAGCAAGGTGGCCATGGTGGCAGCTTAGAGCGTCGCCGACGCTACGTCGATAGCGTGCAGCGGCCATACCCCCAAACGTTACCTCGCTGCGTCGATAGATCGCCGCTTGAGTTTATTCTCGCCGGCGCCGGCACGCGGCATGAATTTCCTGCAGCGGCGTATCGAACGTGTCATGTTTGGTGCACGTATGTTGAAACAAGCAAGCGCGGCTTTCGCAAGTGTTGTGCTCGGTGGATTAATCGGTCTCGCAACGGCGCACGCCGAAGTAGTAGCACTTGACCCTGTTCGATCGGTGCCAGCATTTCATGTTGTTGAGCTTGGCACCTACATCGATCTGGCCACAGCTTTGCAATCCGCCGACCGCAGCACGGCGTGTTCGAAACTCGCCATCGTGCGCGCGACCATCAAGCCGTTAGCCGCATATTCGAGCAAGCGCGCGCAGGAGGGCAGCTGGGGTGCCAGTGTGTTGCGAGTCCGTCTCGCTGCCAAGCTTGCCACCGCTGGCCTCGAAGAACTGCGGCGCACGTGCGCGGCAAGTGCCGATGCCTGGCAGCCGAATAATGCAGCCCTGAAAATTCTCGGCGATGCAGCGCTGGTGTTTCGGTCGATCGATGCTGACGCTAGGTTGTGGGTAAAATAAGTCACCGACGTCTGACGCTAGGTGTTGAATGCATGCGCGATCGCCGCGCCTCATACCAAATAATCGATGCACCTCGCGTAGTCGATTGGTTCTCCCGTCGATTTTGATGCGTTGCAGTTGGCCGTAGTGGCGAGCGCTGCATGGGCGTCGTGCAACGCTGCGAAGCCACGTCGCGCGTCAGTATTGTTCGATGTTGGGCGGGCAGGTTGTGCGTCGATGATCCGGTTGCGATGGTCGAAAAAATCCCAGCCACCAGTTTCGATTTGATTCAACGCGGCAACCGCCTTCGTGCAGCAGTGTCTGGTGAGCACTGCATAGCAGCATGAGATTCGACAACGCGGTTTTGCCGCCGTTGGCCGAGAGCGGCACGCCTAGCGCGTCGACGTGGGCAACTACCACGCCAGCGTCGCAACATAAGCGGCGTGCATTGGCAGCAGCGATAACTCCGCCGTCGGCCATCATGGCTAGACCCGACGGTTCCGCCGAACCGTGCAGCCCGCCATGCGGCACCGTGATGATGATTTCGATCGGCGTGCGCTGCGGTCGTTCACCACGCACGCGATTCTGGATAATCTCCATGAACGCATCGGTGCACTCGATGTGGCAAGCGCAGTATTAAGCGCCGCCAAAACAATTGCCGCTTCAGCTCTGGGCAATACAACTTCAAACTTCACCATGCCGTTGTCGAGAGTTCGCCGTGTCACCGTGCGTTGCGCCGCGACTTGTGCCGCAACGTCCGCGCCGGTTATCTCGCCGTCCGCCACACGTACCAGCCCGATGCACTGTCAAATCATAAAACAACTCTATTACCTGCTTTTTCGTCCCTGTGATTCGCTCACTGCGCTGCGAACTCTCGATGCAACGAAAGAAATTTGCCAACACTAACGATCAACTCATGCCGCGAATATGTCGGCGTGTCACGAGCGATTTGCAAGTGAGCCGCAGGCTCGATAATTCTAGGCTCAAAAATCACGTCAACATGAATCGGAAAATATTTTTGTTTTTAGAAAAATAATTGAAGTCCGAAAACCGGACAAAATTCTAAGCACACCACCGATCCCAGCTGCAGCATTCCAATCAACAACTATCGCCAATTCAAGTCCCACATCCACCCGCTGCTCCACCACCGAACGCAACTCACGCACAAAGCCCACTGCCGCTATCAAAAACCGCACCCACCCGCGACGCGAAGGCGGCGCATCAGCCTTCGCGCCAGCACCAACCTCCGCGGCCGCGCGGCCAGCCGCAGTGCACCCGCGCAAGCTCCGCTTCGCTCCCTCCGGAGCCTCTGGGAGCCGACCGTTGACCAACCCGCGCACCAACCCGCGACGAAACCGATTTTCAATCCTCAGCGAGCAAATCCCATCCTACCGCCGCAACGGCACCGCAACGCCGTGTTTGGCTGCGGTTTCGATCGCGATGTCGTAGCCAGCGTCGGCGTGGCGAATCACGCCCATGCCTGGGTCAGACGTGAGCACGCGTTCGATGCAGCGCGCAGCGCGATCGGTACCATCGGCCACTACGACCATGCCAGCGTGCATGGAATAACCCATGCCAACGCCGCCACCTTGGTGAAAACTGACCCAGGTTGCACCAGCGGCAGTGTTGACCAACGCATTGAGGATAGCCCAGTCAGCGACGGCATCACTGCCATCTTTCATCGCTTCGGTTTCGCGATTAGGTGATGCAACTGAGCCACAATCAAGATGGTCACGACCGATCACGATGGGCGCTTTGACTTTGCCGGTGCGCACCAGCTCATTGAAACGCAAGCCAACCCGATGGCGTTGGCCGTAGCCAAGCCAGCAGATGCGTGCCGGTAAGCCTTGGAACGCGATGCGCTCTTGCGCCATTTTCATCCAGCGCGCTAACGCTGGATCGTCGTTGATTTCGTCGAGCACCACTGCGTCGGTGATTGCAATATCAGCCGGGTCGCCCGACAACGCAGCCCAACGAAACGGGCCTTTGCCTTCACAAAATAATGGGCGAATGTACGCCGGCACAAAGCCCGGGTAGTCAAACGCGTTGGTGACGCCGGCGATTTCGGCTTGAGCGCGCAGATTGTTGCCGTAATCAAATACGTGCGAGCCTTGGGTTTTGAGCGCGAGCATGGCGCGCACTTGCACCGCCATTGATGCTCGGCTTTTGGCAACGTACTCGACGGCGTCAGCCGCTCGCAATGCCGCTGCGGTTTCGAGCGTATAGCCCTGCGGAATATAGCCAACCAAAGGATCGTGGGCCGAGGTTTGGTCGGTCGTTAGATCCGGGGTGACGCCACGCTGCACCAATTCTGCGAAGACATCGGCGGCGTTGCCAACCAAGCCAATCGATTTGGCTTCGTTGGCCTTGGTGTATTTCGCCACCAGCGCCAGTGCTGTGTCGAGATCCGGGGCGAGCTCGTCGAGATAGCGGGTTTCCAGCCGGCGTTGCACCCGAGTTGCATCAACTTCGACACACAATGCCACGCCACCAGCTAGCACTACAGCGAGTGGTTGCGCACCGCCCATGCCGCCCAGACCGCCGGTGAGTACCCATTTGCCAGCCAGTGTTGCGCCTGCACCGTAGTGCGTGCGTGCGGCTTGGGCAAAGGTTTCGTAGGTGCCTTGCACAATGCCTTGAGTGCCGATGTAGATCCACGAGCCGGCCGTCATTTGGCCGTACATCATTAAACCCGCGCCTTCGAGTTCGCGAAAATGTTCCCAGTTGGCCCATTTACCGACCAAGTTTGAATTGGCGATCAATACTCGTGGCGCTTCTTCATGAGTGCGAAACACGCCCACTGCGCGGCCCGATTGCACCAGCAAGGTTTCGTTGTTTTCTAACCGGCGCAATTCGTTAACGATAGTTTCGTAGTCGGGCCAACTGCGTGCGGCTTTGCCGGTACCGCCATACACCACCAAGTCGGCCGGGCGTTCGGCAACGTCGGGGTCGAGGTTATTCATCAACATGCGCAGCGCGGCTTCTTGCTGCCAACCTTTGCACGTTAACTCGACACCATGGGCTGCACGAACAATCGGCGGCGTAAATGAACTCATGACGCAGTGGTAGCAAGTTTGGCTCTGGCGAGCTAATCGCGACCGCCAAAAAATCACGCCGGTGGATGCCGATCGACTCGCAGATTGACCGTTTCGTAGCCGGCTCACGCACCGCTGCGCATTCGTTACATTTTTGATCCTGATTCCAAAGGCTGGCCCACCGCCATCACAGCAAAGCGTCGATACACCGCGCGTAGTAGATCTTCTCGCCGGTCTATTTTGACGCGTCGGTGTTGGCCGTGATGACTAGCGCCTCATGGGCATCACGCAGCGCTGCAAGGCCATGGCGCTGGCTAACGTTGCTTGATGTCGCGCGCGCTGGCTGTGCTCTGATGCGTCGGTTGCGATGATCGAAAAAATCCTAGCCATTGGTAGCGTTGGCTTCGACTCGGCAGCCGCCTTCGTGCAGCAGCGTATGGTGCGCGCTGCACAACAACATGAGGTTCGACAACGCGGTTTCGCCACCGTTGGCCCAGCGTTTAACGTGATGACCGTCGACATACCGGCGGTGCGTGCAACCGGGAAAACGGCAGTTGCGATCGCGCAGCCGCAATGCTCGCTTGATTGCGGCGGAAATCGTACGAGTTTTGCGGCCAACAGAGAGCGGCACCCTTGCACGTCGACCTGGGCAACCACCACGCCAGCATCGCAGCATAACCGCCGCGCAGTGGACGCGGCAATGACTTCGCCGTTGACCAGCGGCAACTCTGCCAACTTGCGAGCAACCCGCACTCGCTCTCGTGCTGTGCGCAAATCCCAACCCACCCGCCACGCTAACCAATGTGCACACGACCGCGTCCCTTGCATGTGCCAGCCTGAAGCAATGTCAAACTCCCTGATTGCCGTTAACAACCGATGCATCGCAGCATCGATATGCGCTGACATTTCAGCGATTTGGTCCCCAAGCGCATCGACATTGATGGCCCCCTTCACCTTTGCACTCTGTTGCATAACAGCACTCTATTATCGGTTTTTTCGACGCTGCCGCTGGCCCAGTGTCTGCACGTAGGCACCGCAATTCTTTGTCTAAAAAACATGTCAACACAAATCGAATAAATTCGTCTCAATTCAAATAAAAATTAGTCCGAAAACCGGACATCCAGCCATGTCCGCCATCGATACACATCTCCCAGGCTTCGCTATCAAATGCCCGCGACGCGACGGCGGCGCATCACGCAACGCGCAAGCACAAACTTACGCGGCCGCGCGGCCCGTCGCAATGCATCGGTGAGCCGACCGTTCAACCAACCCCTACAACTCGATCCCAGCTCCCACCACCGCCGCGAGAATCGATCCATCATCAATCAACCCACGCACCGCCACGATATCCGGCGACAATACCCGATCCGTCATCATCGCTGGAACCCGCGCTCGAATCGTCGCATGCACAGCTTCGAGCGCTGCGGTCGTCCGCAACGGTCGGCGCAAATCAATGCCTTGCGCAGCGCACAACAACTCAATCGCTAACACCGTGCGCACATGATCCCCAATCATCGCTAACTTGAGCGCCGCCGTGGCGCCCATCGACACATGATCCTCACGCCCCGCCGACGACGGAATCGAATCCACCGAGGCTGGATGCGCCAAGACTTTATTCTCCGAAACCAACGACGCGGCTGCAACTTGCGCGATCATAAAGCCTGAATTGAGCCCACTATCCGGCGCTAAAAACGGAGGCAAGCCACTCGATAGTTGCGGGTTGACCAATTGTTCCACGCGGCGTTCGCTAATGTTGGCCAGTTCAGCCACGGCCATCGCTGCGGCATCCAACGCCAGCGCCACCGGCTGACCGTGAAAATTGCCGCCTGAGATCATTTCATCCGGCACGTCGTCGTTGTCGTCGACAAAGACCAAAGGATTGTCGGTCGAGCTGCCAGCTTCACGCTCCAGTACCAATTGCGCATACGCCAAAATATCGCGGCTGGCACCATGTACTTGCGGCATGCAGCGCAACGAGTATGGATCTTGAACCTTGCCGCAATCGACATGTGATTTTGCAATCGGCGAATCGGCCAACAGTTGTCGCAACACTGCCGCAACTGCGATTTGTCCGGGATGCGGACGTGCTGCGATCACGCGCGGGTCAAATGCACGCACTGTACCTTTGAGTGCTTCAAGCGACATGGCGCCGGCAATATCAGCCACGGCAGCCGAAGCCAGCGCGTCGTACACAGCCAAGCCACCGACGGCCGTCATATGCTGGGTGCCGTTGAGCAGCGTCAGGCCTTCTTTCGCTGCTAGTTCCAGCGGTTCAATTCCCGCCTTTTCAAGTGCCGCCAGCGCTGGCATCACGGTGCCTTGGTATTCTGCGTCGCCTTCGCCCATCATGCCCAAGGCCAAGTGGGCCAGGGGGGCCAAATCGCCCGATGCTCCTACCGAACCACGGCAAGGAATGATCGGATGCACGCCTGCATTGAGCAACGCAACTAAGGTCTCGCACGCCAGCGGCCGAGCCCCGCTGCGACCGGTGGCTAACACGGCTGCCCGTAGCACCATCATCGCTCGCACGGCTTCCACCGCCAAAGGTGCGCCAACGCCGGCGGCATGCGAACGCACTAAATTGCGTTGCAATTGCGCAAGTTGGTCGCTCGAGATCCGCACTTCAGCGAGCGCGCCAAAGCCGGTGTTCACGCCATACACGGCCGGCGCAGCGTCACCGCCTGCGATGGCAGCGTCAACCACTCGACGGGATCGAGCCATGGCCTGCATCGCGCGTTCGCTGATCACCACGGAACGGCGATTGCGCGCAATTTGCGCAAGAGAAGAAAGGTTGAGGATGTCTTGGCCAAGCGCAAATACTGTCACTTGACGAGATGTACTCTTTCGTTATCCCGGGCACAAGGAACCGTTAAAACTGGTTGATAATTAAGGCGTTGGCGTTTGACAATCAGGGCCGGCGACAGCGATCCTCCGTAGGCTTTGGGGACCACGACTGAGCCACCAGATCGGCCGAGCAGCGATGAAGCTGCGGAGACACCTGCGCCTACGGCGCGTTCACTTGCGTCAGAAGGGCCGTCGCCCGCACCGGCCGTCACTGGCCGCGCCAAACGCTCGACGTTAGCCGAGCGGCTAGCCGCGCGCATGGACGCGATTTCGGCTGGGCAAATCGACGACGATGACGATCAACTCGATGGTGTCGCTAGCGTCGATGCCGACGTTGATGTTGACATCAACAGCAGCGACAACGTCAGTGATAACGATCTGAGTGTTGGTGATTCGACCATGACGTTGGACGTCAGCGATGCCGAGCCAAGCGTGGTCATGGCCATCAGTGCTATTGCCCCGCCGCTGCGGCGACCCTCAAACCCGTTGGTGCCACCACCAGTCTCGCCGATGCGTGCGATTGCGATCCCGGTAGTTACCGTGCCTGCGGCGCCAGCGAAAACCATCGGTGGATCACCAAGTTCCCCGAAGGCTCCACCACCGGTGCCGCGCAGTGGCTCGCCTATGGTGGCCCGAGTTCCGACATCCCCTGATAGGTTGCTGGACCGTGCAGCTGGGCGGCCAGCAGATCGAGCATCGGAGCGCGGTGTTGCAACCATCCCGCCGCCGGTTCGTCGTCGTCCAACGATGTCACAGCCCGCGATCGCTATTCCGGGCGTAATCGCCACCAATACAGGTGCACCTGGCTCGTTAGATTCCATCGTGCAGGCACCGATGATTCCGGCCGACGCCCCCTCGATCGTCGATGGCGATGACGGCAGTGATACCGAAGCCGCCGATGAGTTTTTGGCGATCGATTCGGCGATCGACTTAGTCCCAGTTGCAGATCCAGCGTCCGATCTTTCGCTTGAAGCCCAGCTTGATGTCCCCAGCGCCCTCGACATGGCGGTTGCAGAGCTGAATGAGCAGGGGCTCGAAGCGCGCGCCGCGCTGTTCGAAAAGCAGATCGCCGTTGAGATTGATGGACCGCGACCCGATACTGCGAGCGCGGCGGCGTTGGCGTATGAACTAGGCCATTGGTACCAACATGTTCTTGAGGACGAAGCCCGTGCCGTTAAAGCCTACGGCCGAGCGTTGGCGCTCGATCCGTCGCTGCGACCCAACCTTTGGGCGATTCGCGCGATTTTTTATCGGCGCTCATTGTGGCCAAATCTGCTTAAACTCATTGAAGCTGAGCTTGGTTATGCGCGCGATGATCGCGAGCGCGCCGATTTGCACGTCGAGCAAGCCGACATTTTGCTTCGAACGGGCGGAGTCGACGGCCCGGCCCAGGCCCGCAATGCGATCGAGTCAGCGCTGTTGTACGACGCCAAACATATCACCGCGTTGTTGTTTCTTGAGCGCCTGATTTCAGCCAACTTTGATGTCAACAATCCTACTCACGCTGACGAATCTGAACGGTTAGGTTCGTTGCACACCACGCTGGCCGAAGTTGCTACGTTACCTGAGCGACAACAGGCGTCATGGCTGCGAGTAGCTGAGGTAAGCGCAGCCAATGATCCGTTGCGGGCCAATGATGCGCTGGAACGCGCAGCTGGCTTAGTTGCGGTGTGCGGCAATGCTGAAGCTGTTGCACAATGTGCAGTGGCTGTCGCAGCGCGACGCAATGATCCCGATGCCGACGAAGCGATGCTCGCGGCCTTGCAGCAATACGCTACCGCACTCGAAGTGCGGGTTGGTAGCGTTGCGCCCGAGCCAGGTGAAGCCAACCCTCGCGAAACTATGTTGCGCCGCGAAATCGCCGCCGTGTATCGCCGGATTGCGCAACTTACGCGCACGCTTGATGCCAGCCAAAGCGAAGCTGCGTGGCAGTTGTTGCAACGTGGCATGGCCCACGTGCCGGGCGATGCATTACTCACCGCTGACCTTACCGAAGTAGCCGAAGAACTCGGCAAATACGATGAACTTGCGTCGTTAGTCGAAACTGCAACGGCCAATGAAGCGGACCCCGCTCGGTTACTGGCATTGCGGTTGCGGCGAGCCGACGCGTTGCTGCGCGGTGGCAAACACGATGACGCCACCGCTGCGATTCGACAATTGCAAACCACGGATGGCGGCTCACTCGCAGTTGCTTCGTTACTTGAACGGGCCGCCGTCGCCGATGGCAGTCGCACTGGCCTGGTGGCCGCATGGCGCGCACTGGCAGAAGCGTTTGAACTGGGCACGTGGAGTGCGGGCATCACCGACGAAGCCAAGAATCCGGAAGCTGCGGCCATGGCATACATCGCCGCCGCTCAAGTCGCCGATGATCAAGCGCAGGCCGTCGAAGAAAGCCGCAATCTAATTTCGAAAGCGCGCGAACTCGCGCCGATGTCCAGTACGGTGTGGGAAGCGACACTTGACGATCTTGAACGCAACGGTAGTCATCGCGCAGCGCTTGCGCTGTTGGGTTTTGCTGAGCCAGGGCAACCCGCTGTCGCGGCATTAGTGCCGTGGCCGCCCGAAGCTCGCTATCGCGCTGCAACGATGATTGCAGTAGCGCAACGCGACGGCGCAATGGCGCTGGCGATTGAAGCGCAATGGGCACAAGTTCACCCCGACGATGTTGACGCGCGCTGGCGGGTCGATGCACTTGCGGCAGCGGTTGGCGCTGATGCCCAACGTGGCCCAGCATTAATCGAGCTTGCCAGCCGTGAGTCGTCGGAGGAAATGCAAGGCATCGCATATGCCGAAGCTGCGCGGGCATTTGAACGAGTAGCGTGGCAAACCGTCGACGCGCCGCAACAAGCGGCATGGCGACATGCCATTGACGCCTATCGCCAAGCCGCTGAACGTTTGCCGGACGATCCGGCCATTTCGGCTGGACTCCTCGCCGCGTTGCGCGCCACCAATGATCGTGAGGCCCTAGCTGAATTGCAGTTGGCGCAAGCACGACGCTTGCCCGATGGCCTTGCCGCTCACGCAGCGTATCGGGAAGCTGCGCTGTTGTCGCAAACGCCGCTCGCGGTCGCTGGTGAATGGCAAGCGCGATTTCCTGAACATGTGCCGGCCATCGTCGACGTTGCCAGGTTCGCAGCGGCATCAAATGATTGGACCGGCGCTGCAACTGCGTGGCGGATGGCGCAACAAAGTACCGGCACGCGTAGTGAAGTTACCAGCGACGGCGCAGTGCAAGGAAGTGCAGCCGCTGCACTATTGTTTGCCGATGCGAGTGAACGCAGTGATGCGTTGGCCGATGCAGCGGAAGGCTATGCTGCCGCGCTCGTGGCTGCGCCTGACGATGATGTGGAACTCAAGGCGCTTGCAGCGATGGCAGGCGGCGATTTTTCACCACAACCAGCCTTCACGGATGCACTGCTGGCAACTGCTGGTACCGGCCGGTTTGCCGCCGAAGTCGCGGAATACAACGGTTGGCAATTGTTGGCGGTCGGAGATCCAACCAACGCCGCCGTCTATTTCACGCAAGCCGAGCGTATTGCCGGCCAACGTCCCGGTCCGTTACTTGGGATGGCCTTGGTGGCAGCTACTGAACGCAATGCCGAGCAGGTTGCACACTGGCATCAAAAACTGGCGGAGCATTCCATCGATCCAGCGGTCGCCGCTGCATTATATGTTCGCGCTGCTACGGCGCAATTTGTCGCTGGCGATACCAAAGCCGCGTTTGGTTTAGCCAACCAAGCTCATGGACGATTCGATCAAGACCGGTTGGCAATTGAGTTGGCTGCACAATTGGCTCAACGCAATGCGACTGACGCCATTTCGGCGAGTGAGTATTTTGCGGCTGCCGCAGCCGGCGCAAGCACCGCCGCAGCTCGCTTGTACTGGCACGTTGAACAGGCCGGAGCGTTGATGGACGCTGGACAATTGCGTGCGGCAGCGACGGTTGTCGCGGCGCTGCTTGGCCAAGCACCGAATGAGCTACGTGTGTTGCGCGTCAACCTACGGTTGGCGCAGCTCGGTGGCAATCTGGCGATGACCGCGGCGGTGCATATTGCACTGGGCAAACAGCTCGGCGATGCAGCGAACCAACTCGCGCAATTCCGCGCCGCTGTCGCGATTGCAGATAGTAACGCGCCAGCTGGTCAAGCTGGGCGTGATCGCGAACTAGCGGTTGCCGCTTACCTGCGCATTTTGGAAATTGATCCGGGGGCAGAAGAGTTTGGCGCGCTACGCACGTTGCTGCAGACTGATCGCGTGCCGGGGCGACTCGATCTAGTACTCGCTCGGCGCATCGCTTACTTGATTGGGCAGCTTGAGGCAACGGACCTTGACCCAGCGCAGCAAACTCATCTCACTCAGCTCATTGCGTCGTTGTATTTTCAACGGGCGACCCTCGGTGGCGCAGGCGAATCGGGCGGCGTCGCGCAAGATCGCGAGCAGGCTTGTTTAGATCACGTGTTGTACTACCAACCGACCCACGTTGAAGCGTGTTGGCGGCGTGGCGAAATTGCGTTGGCTGCGGGCGAGTTACAGGTAGCGTTGAGTCTGTGGCGGCGCTGTGTTGCTAATGCAACTGGGCCGGCTGCCGCACGCTATGAATTAGAATTGTCGCGGGTCCTCGAAGAATCAGCCAACGATGTCACCGGTGCAATCGAACAGTTGAATCACTTGGTTGCGCGGACGCCGTCAGATGTTGCGTTGCGCGAACGTTTACTGGCGTTAGCTACGCGCGGTCAAGCTTGGGATGTTGCGGCTGCGCAATTGCGCGAACTTGCGCAGCGTCGGTCGAGCAGGGCCGACAAAGCGCGGGATGATCATCGCCTTGGGCAAATGCTCCGCGATAAACTCAACGACAAACTCAGCGCTCGATTGGCCTTTGACCGGGCTCGGGTTAATGACCCGCTTAATCTTGATGTCGTGCGTGATCTGGCGGAGCTGTTAGAGGGTCCCGCGAAGGTCGAGGTTCTCGGTGCTGCTGCCAATGATGCGCGTCGCGCAGTCCTTGCAGATCCGACCGCAGCTAGTGCGTATGATCGTTTGGCGATGATTTACAGCTGGCAGAGCGACGTTGATGCTCGGTTCATGGCATTGGCAGCGGTCGAAGCAGTTGGCGTGTCGACCCCAGATCAACGCTTGGTGCTCAAAAATGGCCGGCTGCAAAGCCCACAGTTTGATTGGAAGAAACTCACTCAACAGCGGATGAGTACGGCCATGGTTGCAGGCTTGCGCTCCAAAGAATATCTGACTGCGACCGCGTGCCATGATTTTTGGCGCGCCATTGGCACCACGGTGACGGCTGTGCACGGGCTTGAACCAAGCAAGTTTGGGTTTACCCGCAGCGATCGCGTAGCCCAGAAAAAGCTCACAGAAAAACACATCGCGCTGAGTGCCACATTGCAGTTTTTTGGCGTTGAAGGCGCGGATATCTACATCAGTGAGAATCGCGCAGGGGTCGCACGGGTGTTGACGACCGACGACGGTACCTTGTGCCTGGGTGCGGATATCGCAATGGGCGCTACGCCGGCGGCGCGCTACCAACTTGCGCGCACGGTAGCGCTGTTGAGTGAGCGGCTCGCAACCATCGCTGAGTTGAAGGACATCGATTTGGTCAGTTACTACGTCGCAAGTTTGCGGTCGGCGGATGCGCAAGTACCGCCGGAACTAGCAGCGTTGGTGCGGTCGGAAGAAACCACTGTCGCTGAGCGAGCTCGGGCCATGCGAAAATTGTCGCGCAAAGACCGCGCAACCGTTGTAGCGTTGGCGGCTCGTGGCAGTGAACTAACGGCGTTGCTGGGGTACCGCAACGGCGTGATGGCGCTGGCGCACCGGGCCGGCTTGCTCTGGGCCGGCGATATTGCGGTCGCGTTAGAATTACTAGATGTGGGGCGCGGTGCACGCGCAGTAGCAGATAACGCCATTGCTCAAGATTTGTTGGCATGGTCTGTGTCGGTGGAACATCGACAGAGTCGCGACGAGCTTGGGCTCGCACGCGGCGGAGGTGCGCAGTGAGCGAAACCAAAGATCCAAACGGCAAGGGCTTTCTCGGCGATGATTTGGCCTTGGATATCGAAGACTGGGATCGTGGTTTTGATTCACTCATTGGCGAACCAGCGCCGACGTCGGTCGCTGATACCAGCGATCTCGCGACGATTGATGTTTCGACGGTCGATGTCGACAATGACGTGGCTACGATGGATCTCGGCGATGCAACGCAATTGCGTCACGTCGGAGTTGAACACGACGAAGATTTTGCCGATTTCGCGGACGCTAGAGCTGCAGCGGCAGCAACAATGGCGTCAGCGCCAACATCGGTTTTGACGGCAACGATTGCTGCGGTTCATGCGCCAGCGTCGGCGCTGCCCGAACGCGATTCGCGCAGTTCAGCAACCATTCGACCCGCGACGATCGCGCTGGGCGAAAACGATGTCGAAGATAGTATCTCGACGGTCGACGTTGATGCACCGCTGCGGGATTCTGATTTTTCGATGGTCGGCGTGCAAGGTTCGCCAACCGCGCTGGGTTCTTTACTAGCAGCCAGCGCTGGACGTGCTGCAAGCAACGTCGAAGACGTAACCAATCCGCGCTTCCGTCCGGCTGCGGCGCGCGATAATCTCAGTGATACGATCGACGCGCTCGACCTCGACGTCGCCGAAGATGACGTGTTCACGTCAGCGTCGCGGCCGTTTCCGACGTTGGGGCCGACCAATAACACCATTGGTCCAGATAGCGATATCGATGATCCCATTGTGGCGCCGCCGCCGCCAGTTCGCCAACTTCCGTTGGCACCGCCGCCCCTTGAGCTCGAAGCCAAACGCACGCCAGCCATCGTGCGTCGGGCCGGTGTGGCAGCGGCAACCAACGATATTTCAGGTTTTGCTGCGGCTAATTCCTCGACCCGCATCGTTGATCTTAACGAGATGGGCGCTCAAAGCGCGATGCCATCGCCACCGACGATTAACGTTTCGATTGACGAAGATGCGTACGATGACATTGAAATCGACGCAAGCCCACATGCGCCGCTCACCGCAAGCGTCAAGGTCGAGACCAGCGCCAAGGTCGAACCTGTAGCAAAGCGGACTGCGCATATTGTACGCCGTGCCGAAGGTTTGGTTGCTGCAGCTCCACCGTTGCGTTACGAATCGGCACCTATCATCGAAGTCGACGGTGGGACTGGCCCGCGCAAGTTGGCTGCGCCGGATTCAACTTCAACCGAGCCCGATCGCGCGAAGCGAAGCACCGGGCGATTCGGTGGCAAAGCAACCACGCCACCGCCTGTGCAAGACCTTGCGCTCGACGAGTTTGCTGATTTTGCGGATGCTTCCGTTGCGCCGGCGGCTGCGCCTGAGCCGGTCGTTGATTTTGCCGATGATCCAATGTTGGGTGCTAGCAGCTCGCGCAGCGATGACGATTCGCTTGACATCGACATCGGCGGTTCGACGTTGCTCGGCATTGTCGCTGCGCCTGACGATGACGAAGGTTTCGACGACGACAGGGTGGAAGTGCCTGACCATGCAGCAACCCGCCTGCGCGCCCCTAGCGCGTCGCCGGTGTTTGGTAGTGAGTTCGATACCGTTGGAAGCTCCGATGCGGTGCCGTCGCGCACGCCAACCATTATGGCGCATGGTGCATCACCGATGCCGTCCGACTATGTGCCAGCACGTCCAGCGATTGCGGAGTTGGCTAACGAGCGCAGTGACATTGGTGATGCGATATCGTGGACGATTGACCCCGCGATGTTCGCCGCCCAGGCTGCCGCCACAACACAATCAGAAGATATGCAAGCGGAGTGGCTCGCCGTGGTTGAACGCGAAATTGCGATCGTTGACGATGTCGCGGTGGCGTCAGCCTTGCGCAGCGAGGCCGGTCGAGTGAGCGAGCGCATTGATCACGTCGAGCGCGCGCGGCAACACTACGAAGCGGCGTTGCTTGATGACCCATCGTCTCGTTCCGTGTTGCAGGGTTTACGTGGGTTGGCAATGCGGGCCCGCGATTCCGTTGAAATTCAGCGCCTGCTTGAGCTAGAGCAGGCCCTCGTGGGTGATGACGAGCGTGCCTTGTTGGCGCGTCATCGGGTTGATTTATTGATGGCCGCCGGTGAACTCGACTTGGCTCGTGTTGCGGTTGGTGAAATTCTCGATGCTCATGTGACGGATGTGCCCTCGTTGTTCGCTCAACTTGAGTTGACCTTGTGCGATGGCCGGATCGACGAATTCGCTGCAACAATGGCGCTGCTCGACGGTGCGCTTACCGATCCAACGCTGCGTGCAGGTATTGCGTTAGCGCGTGCGGGCGTTTCGCTGGCCAGCGATTCCGATCATGGTGCGGTGATGACCAGTGCGCATCAAGCAGATCCGTCGAGCCCACTGTTGATGCTGGAACTCGCACGGGTGGCTTTGTTGCGCGGACAGCGCGATGCGGCGGCGGTGTACTACGCAGGGATGGCGGATTTGTTGATGCAACAAACCACCGCCGGTGACAGCCATCTGAGCGCTGCGGCGCGCTTGCGTTCGCTGCAACTGAGCGACGCAGTTGGCCCTGCGTTGGCTGATACGTGGACAATTGCCAGCCCGGCAGCGAATGCGCTGGTCATGCAACTCCCTCATGCTGGCGAAGTAACGCGCCGCCATGCGGCGATTGCGGTTGCGCAGGTAGCCCCGGGTCAAGATCCGGCGTTGGAGAGTTTACGCAGTGTAGCGGCGTTAACCAATGCGCAGAGCGGCGCCGCAGATTGGGCTGCCCTTTTCGAGCACGTTGAACTTGCCGCATATGCACGGCAAAAAGCCGGCCATCCACCGGTGACCGGCGCAGACCCTTGGTCCGATGCTGCGGAGTACGTTCGCACGGGGCAATTGCGGCTTGCGCAGCAAACCTTGGCCGGGCAGCCAAGCAGTCCGGCGTATGTTGCGTTGATGTCTCCGCAGTTGCTTTCATCGGGACAAAATCAAGCGCACGTCGAGTTATTAACGGACGCTTGTAACGGCGCGGTCGGTAGCAATTATTATCGTCTGCGGGCCAACTTGGCCGCGCTTTTTGCCGACGTCGCCGAACCGCAAACGCCGGAGCGCCGCGCATCGTGGCAATTGTTGTTTGATGATAGTCAACCAGCGTTGGCATTAGCTGCCCTCAATACGCTTGCACCGGCCGATGCAGTCAGCGTTAATCAGTTGTGGGACGCCCTAACCCCGGACGAGCGTTTGGCGCGTGCACTGCGTGCGGCTCGAAGTTGTGTAGCGGCGAATGATGTAGCGGGGGCGCTAGTCGAACTTGAGCGCTGTGGAGATGACCGCAGCGATACCCGTTGGGTAGCAATGCGGACACTACTTGCAGTGCTTGACCCAGCCGGCGATCGACTGACACGCGCGGTTGATGTCGCAAAGATTTTTGAAGATGCGGCAAACACTTCGGCCGCCAGCAACGCGGATGCAATCGCTGCATTGCGTTTGCGTACAGCCCAGCTATTTCTTGATGGTGGTGCCGCCGCTGAGGCTACGGTGCTTTTTGAACAAGTCGAAAATCATTGGCCAGCATCGGCGCTAGTTAGTGATTTACATGCCCTTGCGTCACGTCGCGCTGGCCAAAATGTGGCGGTGTCCGATGCAACGTCCGAAATTGCACAACGGGTGCTTTCGCCTGAGGTGTTGCGTAGTCCAGCCGCTCGTGACCACGCCTATGCGCGGCTGATGCGCCAAGCTGATGTGTATGTTCAAATGGGTGATCATGCAGCGGCGGAGGTTGCGCTAGCTGCCGCGCTCGAATTGCGACCTGGCGATCCTGGCGCTACTTCGCGCAGTGAGCAGCTGGCGCAACGCCATGGCAATGCAACGTTAGCTGCGGTGCGTGCGGTTGGGCGTGTGCAATTTGCAAATCAACTGGGCGATCCTGCAACCATCGCCGACGCTCAGGTGCAATTGGCCGACATTGAGCTACTGCAACTAGGCAATGTGGAAGCGGCGCGTGCGGCACTACAGATAGCCTATGAATGTGCACCACAACGGTGGAGCACGCTCGATCGCATGTTGATGGTTGGTGCGTTGCGCAATGATGCCCATGCCATTGCCGTTACGCGGCAGCGGCAAGCCGAATTAGCGGCTACCGATAGCGAATTTGCTAGTCACCATTTTCAAGACGCCGCTGCGACCTTGGAATCGATTGGTGCCGATTCACGGCGGATACTCGATTTGAGTCGCAAGGCGTTGCACAACGTGCCGCCGTTGCGAGGCGCCATGTTGTTCGCCGAACGTGCGGCTCATGCGTTGAATGAGACCGAAGAGTTGGCGACCAATGATGATCGTATTGCTGCTTATTTTGCTGGTGATGCGCGGTCGCAGGCTGCGTTCTTGACGCGCGCCGGCGTGTACTGGTCCGATGCTGGCCATCTCGAAACTGCAATTGCGCGATTCCGTGCCGCCGAAGCGGTGATGCCGGCCTACATTCCGGCTCTCGAAGGTTGGCGTCGCGCGTCGCTGCGTGGCCAGTTGTGGATTGATGTCGCCAACGCTGCGCTGCGCGAAGCTATCGCGACCCACGAAGTGCAACGCCGCACCCAACTATTTCATCTGGCCGGTGTGGTCCTGATGGAAAAAGCACTGGTGCCCGAGCGTGCGATCGAAGCGTTCCGCTATGTGCTCGATGCCGATCCAAGCCATCGTGATGCGTTCTTGCGGATGCGTATTTTGTTAAGCGAAGAAGGCAATCATGACGAGCTCGCAATCGTCTTGGAGCAGCGCCTTGCCGTTGAGCAAGCGCCAATGCAAAAACGCGAATTGCATCGCGCGGTCGCTGAATTGCATCGCAACTTCTTGTCGAATCGCGAAGGTGCCATGACGCACTACCGCGAAATTCTGCGGATCGCGCCCAACGATATCGGTGCGCAAACTGCGCTTGCGGATATCGCATGGGAACTGGGCGATTGGCCCGGCGCGGCGAGCGCGTTGA
>JAYWHS010000872.1:0-2549 GCA_043777635.1 Kofleriaceae bacterium
TGCGACGATGGTAATTCTACAAACGGCGATGGCTGCTCGTCAGTCTGCGCGATTGAAGAAGCGTACACGTGTACAGACCCTGCGCCTGCCGAACCCGATATGTGCATGATCAAAGATCGCGATAAAGACACCATCGTTGACGACCAGGACAATTGCCCCGATGTCGCCAACGCCGACCAGTTTGACATCGATAATGATGGCCAAGGCGACGCATGTGACTCCGATGACGACAACAATGGTTTCATCGACAACTATGGCGTGTCCGGAGGTCGCGCATGCTCAGCGAACGGCCCTGGTACAACCGGATTGCCGCTGTTGTTGGCATTGGGATTGTTACTGCTGCCGCTGCGCCGCCGCAAAAAAAAATCCTGAAGTAGCACCTACTCAACGAACAACGTAGATTTTGATTTAAGGCAAACACCAATGAAGAACTTTCTCGTCTCAAGCGTGCTTGGTGCAGCGCTCCTCCTGAGTAGCAATGCGAACGCACAGGCTATCTTTGAGCCACGCGATTTTAATGTCGAACGATTTACACTCGCTTCGAGCCGCGAAGGTATCTTCAGCGTGGAGGCAGGGAATATTTCGCGTTCCGGCGACTACGACCTCCACCTTTGGCTGGGCACGTCCAATGATCCGCTCGTCATTTACCAGAGCGTGGACGGCGAACGCACGCGAGTCGGGTCATTAGTCAAACAGCGCAGTGATGGTCAAATCGGCGGCAGCATGGTGGTGACACGCTGGCTACAGTTGTCCCTCGATGCGACTGTTGTCTTTCAGCAGAACCGCAACACCACGCTTACTGGCGTAACCGAACCGGTGGATCCGCTGGCGCAATACGGGCTCGGTGACTTGCGGCTAATGGCTAAATTGAGACTCCTGCAACAGTCCAAGCACGGCGTCGACGTCGCATTTGCCCCGGTGTTTGAGATTCCATCCGGTGGCGGGGCGGAGTACCGTGGCGCTAAACACGGCGCATTCGCGCCGCAGTTTGCAGTTGGGCAACGGCTCGGTAGGTTTCATTGGGCGGCGAACCTTGGCTATCTGCTACGCAAACAAACCCGCGTTGGTGAGTTGCGAGTCGATGACGAATTGCAATTTCGGGGTGGAATTGGTGTTTCCGTGAGCCGTCGCCTGGAACTTGCTGGGTCGTTATCTACGGCAACCGCCGCCAATAGTTTCGTTAATGAATTTGGGCGCAACCATGTCGAGTTCATCGGCGGCCCGATCGTGAATCTGAATCAAAAGTGGCAGCTGCTAGCGGCCGGTGGAGCTGGTCTCGGTGCAGGCTATGGCACGCCAGACTGGCGAGTGTTAGCCGGTTTACGGTACTCACGGGTTACGGACGCCGACCAGGATTGGGACGCTGACGGTATGATTGAAACCGATAAATGTCCGCACTCGGCAGAAGACATGGATGGGTTTCAAGATGCTGACGGCTGCCCCGATCTCGACAACGATCAAGACACGATTGCCGACAAAGACGATGTTGCGCCGAACGAACCTGAAGACCGCGACGGATTTGAAGACAGCGATGGCAAACCGGAATTAGACAATGACAAGGACGGGCTTAACGACCAGGTCGACAAGTGTCCCAACGAAGGCGAAAATAGTAATGGTTTTCAAGACGATGATGGATGCCCAGATGTTGGCGATCAAGACCATGACGGCGTCAACGACGATGTAGACAAATGCGTGGATCAACCCGAAGACAAAGACGGGTTCGAAGACACCGACGGTTGCGCTGAACTCGACAACGATAGAGACGGCATTGTCGATGGTCGCGACCGATGCACGCTCACAGCTGGCCCGATAGAGAACTATGGATGCCCAGATAGTGACGAGGACACCGATGGCGTCGTGTACCGCGTTGATGTTTGTCCAAACGAAGTTGGTACTAAAGAATTTGAAGGTTGTAAGAAGCGACAAAAAGTCACGCTTAAAGGCGGCAAACTAGTCGTCATCGAGCCAGTCTTTTTCAAAACCAACAAGGCAATTATTCAGCCGGTTTCTTTCGGATTACTCGACAACGTCGGCAGAGTCTTAGCCGATCATGCAGAATTCCGTGTGCAAATCCAAGGGCATACCGACAACCAGGGCAACGATTCCTACAATAAGGAGCTTTCCGCTCGTCGAGCTGCAGCGGTCCTCGCCTACCTAGTTACCAAAGGAATTCCTGCGGCTCGGCTGGAATCCGCCGGCTTTGGCGAAGACCAGCCAGTGCTAGACAACAAAACTGCCAAGGGTCGCGCTGCCAATCGCCGCGTCGCGTTTGTCATTCTTTCAATCGATGGCTTCGATGTACGGGCCATCAATAATGAGAATCCGTCGGCAACTCTACCTTCGCCTTGAGTCTCCGCTGCATCTGTTCGTGGTGCCCGTCGCAGTAGCGCGTGACTGCCACAAGGCTTTAGCGGTGCCACCATTGTCGATATGCGTGGAACTGCTGTGGTCAGGTGTGAAAGCGATGCTGGTTAGCCTCGATCAAACAAGGGACGTTCCCGTACGTTCCCGTCCCATCTGCCGACGACAAGTCGCCGGCATTCAACCCA
>JAYWHS010000873.1:0-2547 GCA_043777635.1 Kofleriaceae bacterium
CTAGTCTTTTTCAACAACCGGCGCTAGTTGAATCTTGATCGGCGCAGCGTCGCTGAGTTTGATGATCGAACCATCAACCAGTTGCGCTGATACCTCAGCTTCAATACCGGCACGCAACTTCGCAACATCGATATTGCGGGTCATGCCACACACTACTTCGCCCAACCAAGCTACTTGCTGCGGCTTGTTGTCTCGCTGCTCGTTGCGAATAGGCAATATCAGCGCGTGCCATGCAGCCGCCGCCAGCGTGCGCCAACGCAAGCGTAACGTGACCGCCGGAACGTCGGGCAAGGTGAACTCGGCGAAATTGCCGACGAAGCGATACACCGCCATGCGGCGATCTTGCCCAGGGCCGACGCTGAGCTGTGGCCGCGCGATCGGTACTGATGCAGCCTTGAGGTCTTTTGCAGCTACGACATCGTAGGTTGCCACCGCTTCGTCACTCTCTTCCCACGGTGCCTTGGTCCACAGTTGCAATTGGCCCAACGTGCGACTCTTGATAGTAATTAAGCGCACGATGCCATCGGCAACGACTAGATCTTTCGTTGTAATTTTTACCCGCTTGCCATTGATCGTCGCTCGGTACTTGCCGATCGGCGGCGTGCGGCCTTCATACGCACCGTTGCGGGTAGCGCGCGTGGCATGGCCCAATAGCTCGCCGCCAACATAACGATCTTCGAGGAACGCAGCGATGGTAGCGCCTGGCGGCAGCACACCACCCGCCGGTGCAACATGGCTTTCGCCACCGCAAAAAGGGCTGGCCAGCGTTGGAGTAACCACACCAGCACTGACTGCAACTAATGCGAGAATGGCGACGCAAGTCAACTTTCCCCTTGAAACAACCGGTGGAACAAACACGCCAAAACCTACCGTGGCGCTGCTTGGTTTGCCAATGCAATTCGCCTACCGGCGGGCAGGTCTATTTCATGGGCACCGTGTTAGGCACCACAACGGTAACACCCTGCGGACCTCCTCCAGCTACCGTCACGGCCTGACACGTCGCTGGCAATGGCGGGCCATTGGGGTCAGGTGGCCCTTGCAAGGGCACGACGCACAACGTGTGAGCACCGACACGAACGTTGGTTATTTCGCCCGTACCCGCCATGGCAGCGCGGAGATGCAGAGGAATTGGCTTGTCAGAGAAAGCGCCAAGTTGATCCAGGTCGCGCAACTCAGCCGAGTTAGTCGCCGATATTTTGGCCTGAATCAAAAACAACTGAGCCATTGGCACTGGCGCGCCGGCTGGCGTTGTCACCTTTACCGCGATCGTCACCGGCCCCGGACTCGCATCAATCGTCACCCGCGCCCGCTTGCCTATAACTAGCTCGGTCTTGACGATGTACATGTCTTTGGGTCGCATGCCACCACCGCCGATAATCGGATACACAATGTATGTACCCGGTGCCAACGCATCGAGCGCAAACGTACCGTCGGCACCAGTAACCGAGAAAAAGTTGGCGTGACTAGCGCCAACCGGATTGGCGATCACGATGGTATCGCCGAGTGGTTTGCCCTCACGGATGATTATCCCGTCGAGGCCGGTGGTTTTTTGTAGGATCAAATCGACCGTGGCGCTGTCGCTACCAGCAGGCAGTTGCACGCTCGCACTGCGACCGATGGTGTCGTTGCCAGCGACGATAGTAATCGGCACGGGCGAAAAACCTTCGAGCCGATACCGGCCGTTACGATCGGTCACGGTATCTTTCGCGCCAATGCTTTCGTCGGGGATATACAATTCTTGGCCACCGCCCGTGAGCAACACCCCTGCCGCCACCTTGGCACCCGCGATCGGCAGTCCCGCTTCGTCGAGCACGCGGCCGGATACCGAGCGACCGGGTTCTACGATGATCGTGCCGACATCGGCAGGCTTACCTGCGGTGACCGTAACATCGTGCGCTTTGGCTGCAAGAAACGATTTTCCATCGACGACAATTGTTTGCAAGCCTGTTGGCGCTGGTAGTTTGAAGCTGCCATCTGCCGTTGCGAACGGCATTGGAAACGACGACCCAAGTGCAACGGTAAACGCGCGCGGCGCAGTGCCATCCCTGAATGCAACTTTACCAATGATGGCGCTATCGGTGGCCAGCACCAACGTAAGCATGGGCCCACCCGGACGGACGTCGGTACTCTTGGCAAGATCAAGCGCAGATTCAGGAGCGCCAGGTCGCGCAGCACGTACCCGGTACACTCCGTCAGGCAAGCCCGTGAGCACAAAGCCACCACCTTGATCGGTGACAACTTGTTGCACACCACGCACCGTCCACGCTGCACGGGCCGCGACACCACCATCGTACAATGGCTCAGCGATCACTTGCGCGTCACCAACGGCAAGTCCGGAAGGATCGACCACGATCCCAGCGATCACACCGAGCACATCAATGGTAAGCGTACATTCCGCCGTGGCTTTTGCAGTTAGATCTATCGCTGCAATGGCCGAACTACCACGTTGATGGGTGGCCACCAGTTCGATATCGCGCCGCGACAAGCCGCCGATCGAAAAACTGCCGTCGGCTGCGGTAAATGCCTGGCGTTGCTCGCGCCAACTGG
>JAYWHS010000874.1:0-2546 GCA_043777635.1 Kofleriaceae bacterium
TGGGATGGTGAACAAGCTGCGAGCTTGTATGGCCAAGATGTGATCACGGTTGGCGACCTCAACAGCGATGGCCTCGCCGATTTGGTGATTTCTGCACCTAATGCGCTGGTTGATAACAAACCGGTTGGCATTGTCGAAGCTCGCACCGGTGCCGGCCAATTGTTGTGGCGGGCCACGGGGCAAACGCCAGGCTTGGGTTGGCAACTCGACAATGCCGGCGATCAAGACGGTGACGGCCTCGACGATATTTGGGCTGGCGCACCGTCGGATAGCCAAGGTGGCCATGTATATTTGCTGGCTGGTAAAGATGGCCACGTACTGCGGCGCATTGATAACCAAGAACACAATGGTCAGTTCGGTTGGTATCTAGTAACGATCGCAGACCTCGACGGTGATGGCCAACGCGATCTCGCGGTAGGTGCGCCATTTGTCGGCGTCGGCGGTGCGGTGTATTTGGTTTCGTCGACGGGTGCAGTGTTGCGTGACATCCGTGGCACCCGCCCGCACTCGCACTTTGGCGAAATGCTCACTGCGCTCGATGACATCAATGGCGATGGCGTTGCCGATCTCGCGATCGGAGTGCCGGGTGGTGGTGGTGCGGATGCCGGCATCGGCATGGGCGAGGTCGTGTTGGTCTCGGGTAAAAACGGTGTGGTGTTGCATCGGCTCAATCAGCGCACGCCGGGTGAATTGTATGGGCGCGCGTTGGCAACGCTGGATGATCTCGACGGTGATGGTGCGCGGGACTTTGCCATCGGTGCGCCATGGGCAGGTACTGAGACGTTGCCGCGTATGGGGCGGGTTGAAGTGCGCTCGGCCAAGAATCTAAAAGTGTTAGCGCAAATCGAAGGTGGCGTTGCCAATGAATGGTTCGGTTGGCACATGGTAAGGGCTGGTGCAGCGCTGGCCAAGCCTGGCATCATCGTCGGCCGGCTATGGGCCAGCAATGGCGCAGGTGCGCTTGAGTTGCACCAGTTTCGCTGAGGTTCACGGGCTACGACGCGAATGCGCCGGGATTCATGATGCCGAGTGGATCGAGCTCGGCTCGCAGCGATGCAAAATAAGGATCGAGGCGCAGCGCCCGTGACCCCGGCAACCAGCCGCCAGCTGCGGTTGCCGCGCGTTTACACAATTCAATCAACGCAAGATCGTAAACCTCAGTGGCGTCGGCCGGCACGGTTTTGCCGTTGCGAATCACCGAGAAAAACGCCACGGCACCGTCGGCATCGAAGCGCGAGACATGAGCGCGGGCGCTACCGCCCGCAGCAGCCGCAGCTTCAACCACAGCGCGATACGTAGCGGCCAATTTGCGCGGCGTGGCCATGGCTTGGAATGTTGGCGGTGCGGCCGGTGTGGATTCACCGTGGTGCAAGCGCCGCCACCAAAGCTTGGCAGTTTCGTCAGATGCGGTTTCGCCACCTTCAGCGAGTACAGCGCTGGCGATAAGATCGCGATCGCACGCAGCAAGATCAGTTGGCCCAGCAGTGCCAACTACCATGAGTGCAGCGGTCGGACTTTTGGCTGCGACTTGATCGACGATCGGCAAGCCTCGAAAATGCGCAGCGGTTTCGGCTAGGTCATAGATGCGAATCCCCGAGGGTGCGGCTTCTTCGCGCAACGCCAAATAAACCGAAGCGATGGCAGCATCGAGGTTCGGCAGAATATACGCGGATGCGAACCGTGCTTCGGGCTGACGATGGATGCGCACCACGGCCGACGTGATGAAGCCGATCGTGCCTTCGGACCCGCACAACGCACGCAGTAGATCGGGCCCCGTGGCGCGGCGCGGTGCAACGCGGGTGTGCACGGTGCGGCCGTTGGCGAGCACGGCGGATACGCCGACGACGGCGTCTTCAAAAAAACCATGGCGAGCTGAAGATTTGCCCGGTGTACGGACTGCGATTATCCCGCCGAGCGAAGGTGCTAACACCGACGGAGGATAGTCGCCGAGGGTGAGATTACGTGGCGCCAGAATCTCTTGCAGGCGCGTGCCGGTGACGCCAGCTTGCGCGTGTAACAACAACGAGGTTTCGTCGAGCTGTACTACTTGATCAAGGCGACGGGTACTAATAAACACTCGATCACGATCGCGGGTGTGCGATGTTGGCCGACGACCTGAGCCTTCAGGATGTACTGGCACGCGATGGCCGGCACACAACGCCATGACTTCTGCGACCTCGGCCGGGGTCCGGGGCACTACGCGGAAAAAATCACTGGCCAGCGCGATGGTGCTAGCTTCGGTCGCAGTTTCCGACGCTGTCGGCCCAGTGCCGATGGTACTAACAAACTCAGCTCCGACGGTGGCAATCAGTTGACGATGCAGTTGCTCGCTCATGGCTTCGCCTCGTCGAGGGGAAAGCGCATCGGCGCGTCGGTCGGGCTTTGGCTGCGCACGGGTACCGAGCGGTCAGCAATGTTAGCGACGAGACCCATCTTGCCAGGATTCATAATGCCAGCGGGATCAAGGCTAGCTTTGGTGGCGCGGTAGATCGCCATCGCTTCGCGGTGTTCGTTGGCCATATGTGCGGCTTTGAGAATACCGACGC
>JAYWHS010000875.1:0-2535 GCA_043777635.1 Kofleriaceae bacterium
TTTACATCCGCAGCGGCGATCGTCGCTAGCGTTTGTCGTCGCTGGATTGATATTTTCAGGATGCATTGCCTACTCGGGCGGAGCAAGACCTACCAGCGCTGCGCGCCTCACCTCGGAACCGGGCTGGACCGTCGCCATGGCACCGACGGTGCGGCAACAAAATCGCAATGATTGCGGCATTGCGGTGTTGGAGATGGTGGTGCGACGTTGGCAGGTGGAGCTGTCACGAAAGCAAATTTTGGCTGAGGTCGCACCCTTAACGGAACACGGCGTCGCGCTAGGGGTATTGCGTGATGTTGCGACCAAACACGGTTTGTTAGCCTTTGTCGTTGTCGCCAAGCGCACAGATCTGGCCCATGAAATTGCAGCCGGCCGACCGGTGGTGGTCGGTTTACTGCGCCCTCACGGCAATGAACGGCAGAGTCATTTTGAAGTGGTGGTCGCGATCCATCACACGCGTGGACTGATCACAACGATTGATCCAGGTAGTGGCCTCCAGGTGCGGAGCTGGCGTGATTTCGAAGCTGAGTGGCAACCAGCGGGGCACCCAGCAATGGTGGTCCTAGGTCCAGTACCTGCGACCACGACGCCGACCGCGGCTGTTGAATAATCGGCCCGTGCGCAGGCGCTCGCTGTGGCCGCAACGTCGTAGGTTAAGGCTACGTGCGTCGAACCCGCGCCGGATCGTCGGTCATCACACCATCCGCGCCAAGCGCATACAGCCGCGCGGCTTCGGCTGGTTCGTTGATTGTCCAGAAATCAACGCGCATACCTGCGGCGTGACATTTATCGATGAACCAACGTGAGTCAAAGCGCAGCGGCCCGGCGCGCAAGGGCACTTGTGCACAGGATGCAACGAAAGGCAGGCGCCGCCACAGCCGCCACGGCATCGCTGCAAACAATGCAACTTCAGCTTGCGCCATCGCGGTGTCGCCGCCATAGCCCCGGCGCCGTACTTCAAGCAGGGTCATTGCGTGAAAACTAGCCAGCGTCACGCGTTCTTCAGCGCGGTGGCGGTGTAACACTGCCAAGACACGGGCCACCATCGACGGTGTGTGCTGTTTAAGGTCAATGTTGAACCGCATGTCCGGAAACGCGTACAAAGCCTCTTCGAGAGTTGGAATCCGAATGCCTTGTCCGGAAAGCGGACGAGTGCCGTCCGCTGCGACAAAGCCCCAGCCGAGATCAAACCGTTTGGCGGTGTCGAGATCGATGTCGCGCCACGCAACGTCAACGCCGGCCATGCGCAAGGCTCGTGGGTCATGCGCGATCACCACCTGGCCATCGCGCGTCATGTGCACGTCAGTTTCAATCGCGTCTGCACCTAGTGCCACTGCGCGGTGAAACGACGGCAGCGTATTTTCAGGTTGTTCAACTGGCGCACCGCGGTGCGCATACAACATGCGAGCCATCACGTTCGTGTCTCTATTCGGACTCTTCGAGCTTGAACGCTGCGGCTGGCATTGGTGGCGGTCGCGGATCGCTTACCTGAATCACCTCGACACTATATTTGATATCTTTTTCTGCAAGCGGGTGAACGAACCGCACCGTCACCATGTCGCCATCGACTTTTTCGATCTGCAGGTACACGTTCATGCCGTTGGCACCCGAGGCTGCGAACCGCTCGCCGGCCTTGATCGTTTGGTCTTTGGGGAATTCGCTGCGCTTCATCTGCTTGACCGGGTGCATGGCGGGATTGCCAAACGCATCTTTGGCTTTGAGGACGCCGTCGCGTTTGGCACCTTTTTCCAAACCTTCAAGGAGTTTTTCAATGCCGACGAGCATCGAACCTCCGCCTTGGGTAAATTCGACAGTGCTCTTTTCGAGCGTGTCGCCACCGGCGACGGCGAGATCCACTTTGAGTTTAACCTTACGGCCGTTCTCGATTTTCACCGGTGCAGGGTAACAAACTCGGCTTGGCGCACAGGCGGTGCAGGACAAAAAACACCATCGAACTCAAGAACAAGGTGCGATCTGGCGTGATCTACGACCAGAATGTCGTGGCGCTGTGAACGACGGTTGGATTGCTTTACACCTCGGGTCCGTAACTAGCTGGACTTACTGGACGTCAAAATGTTGCCAGTCGGCACAAAAGCCGCAATAGCTCAGCCTACCGAATGCGTTGTTTCCATACCAACTTGTGTTTTGTCGCCCTAACCATGTGGGGTGGGGCAGGTTGCTACGCTGCGGCCGCACCACAACTCACCGTGCTTGGCGTGCAGCAGTCGGTGCGGCCTCGTCAACAGGTCGTGTTTGTGCAAATTACCAACCGAGTCGGGCGTCCGCTCCGGGTGCAGCGCTTGGATTATACGTTTGCGTCGTCACACGCGATGACCCCGGCGTGGCAGCCGCAAGTCGGCGAATTACTCGTGGCGCGGGACATTCCTGCCGGCTCAACCGTGGTTCTCGAAGTGCCGCTGGCCGGAGGCAACGACACGCCGCTAACGCTCAGCGGAAACTTGATTACCCAGCGAGATCAGATTGTGACCAGTTACCCGATTCGAGCGCAGTTTCAGCCTTCGCCAAAGTAGGTTT
>JAYWHS010000876.1:0-2533 GCA_043777635.1 Kofleriaceae bacterium
CGTTGTGGCGACTAGAGTAGCCAGGCGGCGGCCGAACATGCTGTGCGATTTCATTTCGAATGCTTGTGCAACCGTTGGACCACAACTAGTCCAGCCCACCCAGGTAGATCGCCCGGCTAAGCACTTGGATCTATGTCCGCTATACGGACAGCAGCGGGTCCGGCAGCGCAACCTCAGCCGCCATGGCTACCGCAGTTGTGGTGCCTTGTGGCCCGGCCCACATCGGTGGCGTGATTTGTCCGTGTATTGAATCACTGCGGTGTCAGCGTGGCGGAGCTCACTGAAAACGCTAGTTGGTTGCGTAGATTTCGAAGATAGTGCGCGTATGAAACTCCGACCAATCTTTCTGTCTTTGGTTGCGGCCTGCGGTCCGAATGTATCGTCAGGAAAAACCACCACCCAAACACCGCATGCGTCGATTGGCGTAACTGGCGCACAGGGTGAAACTACCATGACAGTTCAACCTGTGCCGGCCCATAGCGATGCGCTGCCACCAACGGTTGCCGCAACCAACCCGACTATTCCGTCAGCGTCCAGCACGAAGTCGAAGATGCCCGTGTTACATGACTTTGAAAAAGTGGAGTTGCTTGGTCTCAAGAGCAGAAAACTGCTTGCGTCTACATATGTGGCGATGAGGGAAGCAGGAGATCAGCGCAGCAGTTTTGGCGGATCGAAAAGCATTGAGACGAACGGTCGCATTATTGCCAGCGTCGGTACCGTGGGTGCTTGCGCAAGCCAGCTCAAGACACTGCAAGCTGGATTCTCTTCGCGGAGAGCGATTTTGATTTGTCGGAACCGAAAACTAGTGGAGCTTGCGCTGGAAGAATCTTCTAACGGTTTTTTAAGCGTTGTGAAGTCGATTGATGATCCAGAAATAGCGGCGATAGTTGCATGGCTGCGGGGTTATGATTACCCGCTTACCAAGTTGAGCGGAGAGTCGGAGCCAAGCGTTGAGCTAGGCAAGAGCGTTGCCTACGTGCGGAAAGGCACTGACGGATTTGAACTACTGATGGAACGGTCTAGAATCGTTTGCGATCAACCTTCAGAGCCAGCAGATGGCTCGGAGCCAATCGGGTTCTATCGAGATCGAGTCTGGTTGAAAGTGACAGCAAGCGGGGTTGTCGAGGAGGTGGCCACTGTGGTGGCCTCATCAATCCCGAATTCTAGCGCTTGTCGTCCTATGGGCCGTCGACCTGCGGTGTTCAGCTGGGCACGCGGCGAGTCTGCATCCGAGCTTGGTCACTACTGCGCGATTGCCCACATGATGGAAGCGATTTCAATTCCAGCATTCGCCAGACTCACTGCGGAACTCGCAGATTTTGCAGCACCAACGTCGCTGGTCACACGCGCAAAACAGGCGCAATTTGACGAGATGGTTCATGCTGAGGTTATGTCTACGCTACGCAAGCAGTTAGGTGCGACCGAGCTGTCATTTGAAGTTGCTACTTTCGAGAAGCGGTCGCTGTACGCGATGCTTTCGGAAAATGCGGTGGAGGGCTGTGTGCTTGAAACGTTTGCGGCGTTGCGCGCTACGTATCAGTCCGCACATGCAACCCACTTGCCTCTGCGTTTGGCGTTGCAGAAAATCGCACTAGATGAAACTCGCCATGCTGAGCTAGCGTGGGATGTCCATCGTTGGGGGATGTCTCAGCTTACAAAGTTCCAGCAACAAGAAATTGCACAGCGACAATGGGAATCGATCGGGCAATTGCGTGACAGTTGGGCCGAGCTTTCAACCGAATTGCAACAGCAAACCGGCGAACCTTCTGCAAACGTGTACCAGCGACTACTCGCAGGTATGCAACAGATGTTGAGTTTAACGCATGACATGTGCGCGGCGTAAGCGGGTTGACCCTAGCTCACCCCGCAATCGAGTGGCGAGTGTCTACGTAGCGACCCACGAAGGTGCCAACTTCCATCAGCCGGGGTCCTGTCGTCCTGCTACACCCTCGCAATGAGTACCGAGAAAGACCTTATTTTCGAGCAACCTAATGTGCGTGCGGTTTGCGTGCACTGGCCGGAATATGCGCCACTAACCGGCGTACCGGGATCAAGCCTTCCGCGGTTTTTGCCGAAAGGTGGTCGGTGCGCGGCGGCGACCAAGCGTGCGGCTTGTCGACGTACGGCACGCCGATCTGCTGGAGCCATTTGGTCGGTGGTGCGCCGCCGATCATCGCGAACACAACGTCGTTGGGGATTTCTTCGCGACGATTGTCTTCTTTGTATGAGATCGCGGCTTTATCGCTGGTGACTTCGGCAACGGTGGTGGCGTACAGCATGGTGCAACGGCCTTCGGCCACTGCGGTTTCGATGAGCTGGCGATTTTTTGGCTTGATGCCTTCGAGCTTGGCACCGCGTGTTGAGAACCAAACTTTATTTTGCGCACCCAGCGCCAGCACAACTTCAACGGCCGAGTCCGAGCCGCCGACGACCAGGACGTTTTTGTTGCGCCATTCGCTCGGGTCGACCAAGGAGTTTTTAACTTTGTTGAGGTCTTCGCCGGTGCAACCAAGTTTGCGTGGATTGCCTAACG
>JAYWHS010000877.1:0-2531 GCA_043777635.1 Kofleriaceae bacterium
AGAATTTTCGGTGACATGGTGCCTCCTCGGCAGTTGACCGGCTCCTCGCCGGGTGGTTGCGATGCGCAACCATAGCGACACCATAAACACGCATTTGATTAAAAGCAATATAAATCAAACGTGCATCGCACCTGAAACGTTGCCGCGCGTTTGGCGCTAACGCCGCTTCGGTGGTTGCAAGACAAGGTCGATGGCTTGGCGCGCGGCCGTTGCCAACGGGAGATCGGAAAACTTGGCGCGCAGACCGGCCACTTGCGCGGCGGTCAAGGTGAGCATGACGCGTTCACTCGCGGCATCGAGGGGTTTACGCCCGGCCCCGTTGCGTCGGCCGCCGCGTTGCGGCTCGGTGGCGGTTGTGGTGACCTTGCGCTTGGCAGTGCGTGCGGCTGGAGGCTTGGGCATAGCCGTAGTATTTCACCACTGATGGGCGATGGCGCAAACGCGTGCGGCCTTTCGGGCCTTGTTGCTCGTCGTATTCGACGGCCTGCCCTGCGCTCCACGTTTTGAAACCATCGGCTGCGATCAATGTGTAGGACCTGAAGCCGAGGTCCACGCAGCAGTGCATGGTGTTTCCGGCCCCGATGCCACCAGCGACGACACGCCAGAAAACGCCAAACGTGCTAGCGTTCGAGGAGCGCAAACTCGCGCCGGGATGATATTGGGGGGATGCAGCATGACGGCAACCGTAATTGCAAATACGCATGCAGGGTCCACACACGTTGGTACCAGCGATGCCGCGAGCCAGCAGGTCAGCGCAGGTGGTGGTAGCCGCACTGCCGGCGGCGCGGCACTCCATGCGCTACGCGCACACGGCAACGTCGATCGTGCGAGTGTGGCCACGTTATTGGTCACGTTTCGCAAGCAACAAGAGTGGGACGAGATCATCGGCGAGCTGCAGAGCGATCATCGGTTTGGTAATGGCTTTGTTCAAGCGGCGCTCGCCGAAGTTCAAAAGCGCGACACCTCACACAGCAAGCAAGAATTGCCTTCGCCGAAGGCCAGTGGCGGCGACCTCGCTTTTGGATCACAAGAACATCAAACCTACGGCGACGAGGGTGCGCGCAACGCGGGGTATCAGGAAGTTACGGACGTAGCACGCCTTACCAGCTATCTGACGCAAGGCGATTTCGTGCTGCTCTGCGGTGACTACTTTGACGGGCGGGACAAGGATGAAACCGGAAAAGTGATTCCGGATAGTCTATTCAATCTCTTGGACAAAGATCCGCCTGATAAGGCAACAGCTGGCACCACAGCTGGCACCGCAGTTGGCACCAACGATGAGATTTTATTCGCACTCTTTGACGCGGTCGGCTCGACTGATGCACGCTTTGCGCCGAACGGCGTATTTGAAAAACTGGGCCGCATTTTTCGCTCCAAAATCGCGGCCGACATGACAGCTACCGCAAGCATCAGGGCGGCTGTAAAAAATCGCTATTGGCAGCGCGCTGCGAAAAACCACGAACACTTTGTTGAACCTAATGGTCCTGGTTCTGGAGGTCCGCAATCCGGGGCCGGCCAATCGGCTGGCGGCAGCTACCGCGTGCTGCACGAGGCTGCGATTCTAGCCGCCTATCATGATAAGCAAAACAACATGCCGATCAAGGCGGCCATGCGGCGCGAAGCGGCCTCCGAGCATTATTTAACCGATGCTTTTTCTTCGGGCCACGTGCGCACGCCACGCGCTGCCATCGCAACGTATTGGGACGGCAAGTATCCGCTGTTTTTCAACAATCTCAAGAAGACCATCGCCCAGGATGTCGCGATGAACATCAACGCCCACGAGACTAATGTGGTCACCCTCGGCGGCACGGTGCTTGATATTATGGGGCCAATCTTGACCTCCATTGAAGAGCAAACCGCATCACTTCCAACGGCAGGCATCGGAGCCATCGTGAGCGTGTTGGCGCACGACGACGACAACGCGGCCGGCCTCGCCGTCGAGAACAACAAGGGCGAACGCTGGACCACGTTTGGCGATGGCCAAGGTGGAGTGAAGCAGGCTACGCATCAAGCAACGCGCCAACACGTTACGGCTGCGGTCACCGCGAGTGTCACCGATATTCAACATGCCTATGCACTCGCGCCAGGGCTCACCGATGCCGAAGTCTTGTTGCAGGTGCGTGCGCAAAGCCAACCCATCGCGCCAGGCGCGGCTGCAGCTGCGTCATCAGCACCATCAGCCTACGAAGCCGAGCAGTTAATGCCGCATGTAGATCCGACCGCAGCGGCCGCCAATGGCACGCAAGCTTGGCAGCAATCCAGCTTCGCGGCGTTATGGCAGGCCCCGCTACGCAAGAGCGCCACGTTCGGTGCGGCAATTGAAACGTCGATGCAAAGCGGCGATCTTGACGAGCAAGTCAAAAGCCTAGCAGACAAATTTCCCGACGAAAAAAAAGCGGGGCCCGCTGACTCGGTGGTGCATCCAAAGGCCGCATATCAACAAAGCTTCCTGAAGCAGGTCAAAGCTGCACCGAAGGCCAAGATTCAAAGTGTTATCGATTACGATCCGGGCCGCGGGCAACACTCTTCCC
>JAYWHS010000878.1:0-2527 GCA_043777635.1 Kofleriaceae bacterium
CTGCCGCCACGGCCGATCAAATCCTGGCCGATATCGCTGGAATCGTCGACGCAACCTTGGGCGCACTGAAACAAGGCCAGCTGCCTGGCGCGGACATGCCAATGTACGACCAGTTTTTGTTGTGCTTGCCCTACAAGTACAAAACCAAAATGGAGACCACGCGCATTGGCAATGCCAACGACGAGACGCTGATGTCGTTTGTGCAGAAACGTTATTCGTCAATCAAGTCGGTTCGATTTTGGTGGCGCTTAGACACGGCCAATGCGGGCAACCCGATGGCCGTGTTGGCTCCGGCGCTTGAAAATGGCGCAATGAATCCAATGGCAGGCGGCGCGATCCTTCCGTTGGACTTCGAGCAGTTGCCGGAGCAATACGAAGGCCGCAGCGTGATCGTGCCATGCGCCGGTAAGTCCGGCGGTGTTGCAGTTCGGCACGCGGTTGGCTTTCGCTACCTCAAAACGATGTAGCCAATCAATCAACGCTATCCACCACCCTGTCCGCTGTTGGCGGACATTCTTTTTTGTGAGGTCATTATGCGATTCTTCGACGGCGAAAACTGGCGCAATATCAGCGAGGACGAAGCTCGGTATCGAATCCAGGAAGGACAAGAGCATCTACTCGAACTAGACACCAAGCTAGCACCGGTGATGCTGGTTATCGATGACGACGCGGCCGAGGTTGCGCCAATCAATGCAGCACCGGCCGCACCGCCAACACTGGCAAGCGCCGCGACGCCAGCCTCGGCGCTTGAACCGACCACCGAGCCGAAGCCGAAACGGAAAAGCTAGGCCATGGCGGCGATCACGTGGCTTGATGTTGTTGCGATCGCGTGCGAGTTGTCGGCGATCAACGCCGCTGCTCAAACGATGATTTTGGAGCACGTCAACACTGCGTTCGATCCGGATAACTTTGACGGTGAGGATGCGCCCCGGCTGAAAATGCTGCGGGCCTATGCCGCCGCCCATTACGCCGCACCGATCTTCATCGGGCTGACGTATTCGGGCCCGGTGCGGTCCGAGCGCCTCGACAACATGGAACGCAGCTACAGCCCGACGCTCGACTCCTACGGTGGTCGCTGGGCTGGCACGCAATACGGCCAGACCGTCGCGATGCTGATTTCGCAGTCCGCCGCGCGGCTGCCAAGGACGTACTAGTGTGGCATTGATTGGTGTTATTGCTTCGTTGAAGACGGGCGAATACGACGTGCTGCGCACTGCTGCGGGTGTGTATGACGCCAATGGTCGGTACACAGCTGGCGCGGCAACCACGCTGCCTATCGTCGCATCGGTGCAAGTGGTGGGCGGGCGGACGTTGCGCGATATGCCCGAGGGCCAGCGCGGCGACGAAATTAGGGTGGTCTATACCGCTACCGAGTTGTTCTCGCGCGCCACTGGTCACGAGCCCGATCGTATTGTGCTCGACGGCGAGCCCTGGGTCTGTATTCGTGTTGCTCGACCCCAAGGTTTCGGCAATACCCATACCCGCGCCTATGTGGCCCGCACCGAGAAGCCATGAGCGCCGCGTTTAAGATCGACGACAAGGTGTGGCGCCGCATCGTCAATGACGTGAATCGCGCTGCAAAGGTGCGTTTGCAAATCGGCGTACTCGAAGGCGAGAACGCCACGATTGCGGCGGTGCACGAGTTCGGTTCGCCGAAGAACAACATCCCAGAACGTTCGTTCATGCGCGCCACGTTAATTAACGAGCGCGCTACGATTGGTCGCTTGCAAGCCAAAGCGGTTGCTGCGGTCATTGCGGGCAAAATCGACGGCCGCAAAGCGCTCGGCAGGGTCGGTGCGTGGGTTGCTGGCGCGATGCAAGCGTACGTCGTCAAGGGTAGTTTCGCGCCGCTGGCACCGGCGACACTTGCGGCCCGCGAAGCCCGCGGCAATGAGAGCGATAAGCCATTGGTCGACTCGGGCCAAATGGTCGACGCGATTACATGGAAGGTCGAGGACTGAGATGGATTTTGACGCGATTGAAAATGCAATCCACGCGTGGGTGGTTGCCAGTTCGGGCCTGCTCGCAGCAAATGTGATCTGGGCCGGCCAAGGCGGACCCGAGCCAACGGGCCGCTATATCGCAATTCGCTTACCTGGCTTGCGTCGGCTTGGTTCGGACTGGAAGGAATATGCCGGCGGGGTGGCGAACGTCGTTACGCAGCGGGGCGTGCGCACCATGACGCTATCGTTACAGGCGTTCAACGGTCCACCACTTGGCAATAACTCGAACCTGGCCACGCTTGAACGGGTGATCTCGGCGTCTGACCTCGACTTGTTGGCGGCAGGCGGCGTTGGGCTTGGTCCGGTCGGCGCAATCACGGTGATCGACGGTGACCGCAGCAGTCTGCTCGATCCGCGCGCGGTGGTTGACGTCACGATCCACCTAGCATCCGAGCGAACCGGTACTGGCACGACGATCGAACACGTCGAAGTTCAGAACCAGATGGCCGGTACGACTGTCGTAATCGACCGACCTTAAGCCGCCACGTAGCGTCACGGCATGAGTTTGACTGACCACGTACAAC
>JAYWHS010000879.1:0-2527 GCA_043777635.1 Kofleriaceae bacterium
CGACGGCTGCAAGCGCAAGAACCGGTCAATTGGTTGGTACCGCGTGGCGTGTTGGGGTATATCGCAGACAAAGGGTTATACCGATGAGCGCTCGTTCACCAAACACCTTCATTATTGGCGCTGGCCCAGTGGCCACGGCTATTGCGGGCGCGCTGCGGCTAGCCGGCGTTCCAGTGCTAGGCTTGTGGGCGCGGCGTCCCGATGCCGCTCGGCAGGCTGGTGCGGCAGCTGGGGTCGCTGCATTTTCGTCGGCACCGCCCGATATCATGATGGAAAGCGACGTGATTATCGTCGCTGTGCGCGATACCGCGATCGCTGAGGTTGCGGCCATGTTGGTAGGGACCGGGTTGGTCAATCGACGCCACGTGCTAGTGCATTGCGCCGGTGCGTTGGCGGCCGAGACCGCGTTTGCCGATGTTGCCGGTAAGGTTGCTGGCGTTGCCGTGATGCATCCGTTGCGTGCAATTACCGACGGCAAACGGGTGATGCACGAACTTAGAGGCTCCGTGTTTGGCGTCCAAGGAGATTTTGAAGGTTGCGTGCGAGCTAGTCGCTTGGTTGCGGCGATGGGTGGCAACGAACTGCCGCTTGAGCGCAGCCAGATGGCGGCGTATCATGCCGCTGCTGCCATCGCGTCGAATTTGGTGGTGGCGCTTTTGGACAGCGGTGTCGCTACGCTGATGGAGTCGGGCATGAACGAACAAGACGCTACGGCGGCATTGCTGCCCTTGGCGATCGGGGCCCTCCAAAATGTCGGCAGTTCTGGCGTGGTGCGCGGCTTGACCGGGCCGGTGCAACGCGGCGATGCCGAAACCGTGCGCAGTCATTTGGCTGCGGTGCAGGGCATTGCTGGCGTCGCGGCTATCTACCAAGCCCTATCGCAACGGGCGCTGGCGATTGCGGTTCGTGGCGGGCTGCCCGAAGCGGCTCAGCGCGCTGTTGCCGCTGTGCTTGTATAGCGCTTTTGCGATGCATATTGCCAGCGCTGCGACGTCTGCGTGTTGTATGCTGGCGCGCAACAGCCGACCTGGAGAAGCCGATGCAAGTTTCGAGTAGTTCGTGGTGCACCCCGAAAATGTCAGCCGCAATTGCCTTTGTGGCCATGTTGGCGTTGTTTTTGATCACTGGTAGCCGGCAAGCGCATGCCGAAGCCAAACCGGAAAAAGTTTTCGCTGGCCAGGTGTTTGTTAGCGACAAGGGTTTCCCTACCTCTGCTAAAAGTTCCGCTGCGTACATTGCAGCGGTTAAGAAACAGAAAAAGCTTTCCTTCCAAGAAGACAAAGAAACCCAATCTTGGAAGATTCACTACGCTGCATTTCTCAAATCCGGGCTCGATGACGTGCAAGTCAACGTCAAGCTGTACGACGTGACCGGCCGACAGCAACAACTGTTAGCCGCGTTTGAGCAATACACCGACACCCGTGGGCAACGCACCGTCATCGCCAAGTTTACGTTGGAGCGCAAATCGGTTGGTGCCAACAAACAAGTGCTGATGGTGATGGAATCAAACGGCAAAGTGTTGGCTTCTGGTCGATTCCAAATCCTTGGCGAGGTTGAACGCAATTCTGGTAAAGTCGATTTCTCCGACGACGAAGCGGCTGGCCGCGATGGCGATGCGCAGCCACCCGCCGCAGTCAAAGACGACAAGAAGAAAAAGTAAGCATGGCCCTCGCGCCGTTGCGGGCATCGCGCATTGTTGTCCATCGCGATGGCGAGCTGGCGGTAATCGTTGGTCGTGGGCGAGCCTTGGTGTTGTCGCTTGCGGATTTATCGGTGATCGCAGCGCTACCCCTCGACGAAGCCGCCATCGAAATTGACGCCGTTTGGTTGGCCGAACGGGTGCTGGTGTCGCAGACGTTTGCCGCGCATACCCGCGTGCATCTGTACGATGTCAGTGGAAGTGCGGTTCGCGCGTGCAGCGAAAAGCAAATTGACAGCGCCTTTCGGGTGCGCGGCGGCGGCGGCACCGCAGCGCTGTTGCTGGCCAATAATCAAGCTGCGGTTTGCACCCGGCATGACGATAGTCTGTTGATTCATCCGTTTGCGTCGCGAGCTGTGCCGATTTCAGTCGGCGCGGGCAGTGGGGTTGTCGTGGTGGGCACGCTGGGTGCCGTCGAAGAATGGGATTTACAAACTCGCACCGTCCGTCGACGCTGGAAGCTTGCGCCTTCGGCGTTGCCGTTGGCTGTTGGCGCCACCGAGCGAGTGATCTGGTTCATGGCGAAGCATGATCCGACCCGCATTGAAGTGATTCCGTTGGTCAACCGTGGCCAACCTAAAGTGCAACCGTTTGGCGAGGCGGTGGTGCAAGTGTGCGGTTCGGCTAAAGCTGATTGGGTGATTGGGCTGGCGGGCAACGGCCACATTCATGCGGTCGACCTTGAAGGTCGCGTTGCACCCGCGCAACTGCCAGAGATCGAAGGTATGACGGCGACAGTTATTGGGTTGGCCGCCGCACGCACCACGCAATTGGTGGCAATGGATGAAAACAGCATCGCGGTTGTAGGCCTCGACGCCAACAACCGGT